>JADFNT010000065.1 GCA_022563215.1 Pseudomonadota bacterium | reverse complement strand
TTCAGCGCCCCCCCGTGGGCCGGGCTGCTGGTCCTGGTGAAACTACAGGCCATCGACGCCCGTGGCCAGGCGGGGCAAAGCGACATCATCACCATCATCCTGCCGGAACGGGTCTTCAATCACCCGGTGGCCCGCGCCATCGCCGAAGCGCGCAAGAAATTGAGCACTCCCGACGATGATGTCATCGCCGAGGTCGTCGAGGCGCTGAACGATATCGCCAGTCGGCCGCAACACTTCTTCGACGACACAATCGTCTTTTTGGCGCTTAGCGTCGCCGCAAGCCGCCTGATCCATGACGGCACCGACGTCGGTATTGGCACCGTGCAGGCGCTTTTGTGGGAAACCGCGCTGAGGATCGAAGACGGCGAGTTCGCCCTGGCCGAACGCGACCTCAAGGATATCCAGGACCGGCTGATGCGGGCCTTTCGGGACGGCAAGGATTCGGCCGAGATCGACCGTCTTCTGGACGAGTTGAGCCAGACCCTCGACAAATACATGGCCGCCCTGGCCGAACACCTGGCGAAGCAGGGGTTGGCGCAATTGCCGGCCATTCCCATGTCGCGTTTCTTGGACAGCATTGACCTGCAACGGATGATCGAGGAGGCCCGGGAACTGGCCCGGACCGGGTCGTTGGAATCGGCCAAGCGGATGCTGTTGGAACTCAGGCGCATGCTGGATGCCATCCGCAACGGCCTGCAGTTGGGCCAGCCCCGCCAGGACATGGCCAAGGCGAGGGAGATGATGGATGGCCTTCGCAAACTGACCGATCGCCAGCGCCGGGAACTGGATAAAACGTTCAAACTTCGCCAACAGTCCCAAGACGCCATGAGCGAGCGCCCCGATCCGGGAGAGCGGAAACCCGGCGCCCGGCGGCCTGGACAGCAGAAAGGACAGAGCCAAGAGTACAGCCAGGGCGAAGGACCCGGCACCGGCGCCCGCGGACAACAGGCGCTTCGCCGCGATCTCGGGCGCCTGATGTTGCAGATGGACGAATTTTTCGGCGATATCCCATCCGCCTTCGGCAAGGCCGAGCGGGCCATGAACGATGCCGTCCGGGCGTTGAGAAAAGGCCGATACGGCGACGCCGTGCCGCGCCAGAGCGAAGCCCTGGATCAACTGCGCCGGGGCATGGACACCATGGCCGAACGGATGGCGCGGCGGATGAGCGGCACCTTTGGCGTCGCCCGCGGACGGCGCGGTCAATCGCTGGGAGAAGGCAACGATCCTTTCGGGCGCCGGCCGGGCGGGGCCTTCGGTTCGACCATCGATGACGGCGGCGTCAAGATTCCCAGTCAAATGGAACGGCGCCGGGCCCGGGAAATTCTGCACGAGCTTCGCCGCCGCGCCGGCGAGCACCGGCGCCCGGTCAAGGAACGACAATACATCGACCGCCTGTTAAAGCGGTTTTAGAGCCCCAGTGGTTTATCAACTGGCGCCCGGAACGCTCTAGGTCTGGGCCCTGGCCCGGCGCCGCGGCCGGTTGGGCCGGGCGAAAAGCCCGACGAAAGAAATCGCCGCGTTTAGGGCCAACCGGGCAATCCAATCGATTATCCCGGTGCCCAACCCGGAACCCGATGGCCGGTTCGCCGCCGGGTTGCCTTTACCTTGAAACCTTAGGGCTTGGCGCAATAAGGGCGAGCGGGGAACGACGCCCCGAAGCGGCGTCGGCCCCTTGGGGCCAGGCGGCGCGCGGCCGCCTGATATCCATTTCATCAGTTAAAATCCTTCTTCGCCTGCTGTTGTGACGACGGTTCTTTGGCGACCGTTCGTTCGCTTTCAGCGAAGCAAGATTCACGCCACCCCCCGCGACGGAGGGGAAAAGCCGGGCGAATCCCAATAAGTTAAGGATTTCCAGGGTTTCGGGCTGACCCAGGTGGTGCCTCCCGGGGCCGGGGAGAGGCCAGCGGAGGGGAGTAATTTGCCCCTGGAGGCCCCGGGAGGCCAAAACAGGGCAGGAATTTCCCTATTCAGGGACGTGATACGGGGCCGGGAAGTGTTTCGGGTAAACAAGCGGTGGCGGTATCTAGCCGCCGGTTTTTTTCGGTTCGCTGAAGGTGATTTCCAGCCGCCGGGCCAACGCCGAGGGTTCGGAAAGCTTGGCGCTGAAACCGATCGTCGTTCCCGGCTGTAGCCGGTTCTTCAGCGGCGGCGCGATAACGTGCTGGACTTCCCGCCCGTCGCTGTCGTAAAGGGCGATGCGGATCATCGGCACCATGCGGTCTTCTTCGGTGACGTTGGCGATGACGCCGCGAACCACCAGAACATCGACTCCGCCTTCGACTTCGCGGGACGATTTGACGTCACGGATGTCGAGACCGGCACCCAGCTCTTCGCCCCCGAGGCCGGCCATGGAATAGATATCGGCGGCCCCGGGCCACAGATCGACGATAAACGAACGGCCGAAGAACACCCCGGCGCCAAGGGCGATCACGACGACGGCGGCGGCGATGCCGATGACCTTACCCTTGCCGCCTTTGTCCAGGTCCTTGTCGTCGATGGGGTCGTCATCTTCGGGCGAGAAAACCTGGGGAATAGGATCGGGATCGGGGATATTCTCCAGATCGACCTCTTCATCGGCGTCATCACCCGGCTTTTCGGTTTCCGACAGCGATTGGAAGGCGTTCGATTCGGTGTCTTCGCCGAACATTTCGTCCAACTGCTTGGGCGACAGGGCGTCGGTGTCGGCGCCGGCATCGGCGGCTTCTTCGGCTTCGCCTTCCGGCGCCGCTTCGGGTTCCAGCGCCGCTTCGGCTTCGCTTTCCGGGGCCGCTTCGGGTTCCGGCATCGGTTCCGGCACCGATTCCGGTTCGGGTGCCGGGGCTTGCGCGATAGGGGCCGGTTCGGGCGCCGGGGCTTGCGCGATAGGCGCCTGTTCGGCCATTGCCGCCGGTTGCGGCGCCGGGGGTGGCAGCGCCGGCGCGGCCTGAACGGGATTTTGATGCCACGAATTGCCGCAGTTGTGGCACTGAACCCTCATACCCCCGCCCAGGACTCCAGCGCCAAGGGTATAGTGCGTTTGACAGTTCTGACAGGTTATGATCATTGCCGGGAACTTGCTCTAAGCGTTTGTCGTTTATAGGCATTTGCCGCATTTAACGCAACCCGCGGCAAAGCCCGGCCCGGTTGCTCGACAGCGCTGGACGGCGGGGCTTTTAACATGGCATTGTTCGCCATCGAAGAGGTTCCAAGGTGACCACCGACGACAGTGAAACCATTGTGCGATTTGAAAATGTCGGCCTGAGGTACGGGCTCGGCCCCGAGGTCCTACAGGACGTCACGTTTTCCTTGGCCGCGGGGTCTTTTCATTTCCTCGTCGGCGACAGCGGCGCCGGCAAATCGTCCCTGTTGAAGCTTATCTACCTGGCCCTGAAACCGTCCCGGGGGTTGATATCGCTGTTTGGCCGCGATATCGCGACGACGCCACGGCGCGAACTGCCGGCCATGCGCCGGCGGGTCGGAGTCGTGTTTCAGGAATTCCGCCTGCTCAACCATCTTTCCGCCTTCGACAACGTGGCGTTGCCGCTTCGGATCGCCGGCGTTCGCAAGAGCGATATTCAAAAACACGTGGTCGAGCTTCTGAGCTGGGTCGGGTTGAAGGACCATCTGGATGCCCGGCCGCCGACCCTATCGGGCGGCCAACAACAGCGCGTTTCCATCGCCCGGGCGGTGATCTCCCGGCCCAAGCTGCTGCTGGCGGACGAACCGACCGGCAACGTCGACGACCGCATGGCCATGCGCCTGTTGCACCTGTTCGAGGAACTCAACAAACTCGGCACCACCGTGATCATCGCCACCCATAACAGCCACTTGGTCGAAAAGATGGGATTTCCGAAAATGCACCTCGACGAAGGGTGGATGGAAATTGTCGGCGCCGACACCGACCGGGCGTCCGTCCCGCCGGCCTCCGAACCCGGACCCGGCGGCGGGCTGTTTGACGACGGCGAGGAAGACGAGATCCGGCCAGACCTGGAAAAGCTTTTTTGAATGTTTGCCCGCCGATCCGACCTGCCCCTGGATAAGGATGCGCTCAGCCGTTTCCTGCCCTGGCTGATCGCCTTCATGGTCTTTCTGGCGATCCTGGCGATGGCCGGGATGCTGGTGCTGAACGCTACTGCGTCGCGCTGGGACCAGGGAATCCGCAGCACCTTGACCGTCCAGATCATGCCGGCGGAAGACCCGGCCAAGGATGACGAGCGTCTGCAGGCAGTGCTGTCGGTGCTGGCCCAATTGCCCGAGATCGACCGTTACGAGACGCTCACCGACGACAGGCTGATGAAGCTCCTGGAACCCTGGCTGGGCCCCGCCGCCGGGTCGCGGGACCTGCCGTTGCCCAGGCTTGTCGACGTTGAATTGAAGACCGGCGCCGTTCTGAACGCCGAGGTGCTGTCGCGGCAGTTGGCGGCCCTGGTCCCCGGCACCAGCGTCGACGATCACCGAATCTGGCTGAAGCGCCTGGTGCGCCTGATCCAAACCGTCGAGGGCCTGGCGACCCTGGTGCTGGCCTTTATCGCCCTGGCCACCGTCGGCACGGTGGTGTTTACCACCCGCACCGGGCTGGACATCCACCGCGAGGCGATCGAGATCCTGCATTTGATCGGCGCCCAGGATTCCTACGTCGCCGGACAGTTCGCCAGCCGCGCCTTTTCCCTCGGCCTGAAGGGTGGTTTTTTCGGCCTGTTGCTGGCGGTGCCGACGCTTCTGGGAATCGGGTACCTGGCCCAGCAAATGGATTCCAACCTGCTGCCGGAAATCACCCTGGGTCCCGTCCATTGGTCGGTGTTGGCCGGCTTGCCGCTGGTGGTGTCCCTGATCGCCATGGTGACGGCGCGGATAACGGTGATGAAGACGCTTTCCAGGATGCTATAGGCGGTGCGCAGGAAACGCGATCACCGGGACCGGCGGTTGGGGTTCAAACTTGGCCTAGTGGGCGCGGCGGCGGCCGTCTTTTGGGTTGCCGGCCTGTTTCAATTCGCTTCCCTGGTGCCTAAACAGGTGTTGGACCCGTCCACCCGCACCAACGCCATCGTGGTGTTGACCGGCGGCAGCCGGCGGCTCGGCAAAGGCCTTGAGTTGCTGTCTCGGGGCCTGGCGGAAAAATTATTTGTGTCGGGAGTCTACCAAGGCGTCGACGTGCGCGAGCTGTTGCAGATCGTCAGGCGCAACCCCCAGGAACTGAAAACCCGGATCGGCATCGGCAACGCCACCAACACGGCCGAAAACGCCCTCGAGACCATGATCTGGATGCGGGCCCGGGAATACCGTTCCCTGCGTCTGGTCACCGCCGCCTACCATATGCCCCGGAGCCTGTTGGAATTCCGCCACGCCATGCCGGCCGTCACCCTGGTGCCGCATCCGGTGTTTCCCGAAAACGTCAAACAGGACCGCTGGTGGGCGTGGCCGGGCACGGGCAGCCTGATGATCGGTGAATACAATAAATTCCTTCTCGCCTGGTCGCGCCATTGGGCCGGGCGGATTCTCGATATAACAGGCCCCGGCCCCCAGGGCGCCCCGGCTAAATCCTGATTCCGCCATGACCATCATCCGATCCATTCTGTTCAATACGTTTTTTCTGTTTTTTCACCTTTTCCTGGTGGTCGGGATGTTGGTTCTTCTGCCTTTCCCCCGGTCCTGGATGCAGGCGACGGTTCGCCTTTGGACCAAAGTGATGGGGGCGGGGCTGAAGCTGCTCATTGGCCTGGATATCGAGGTCCGCGGTTTCGAAAACCTGCCCCAGGGCGCCGCCGTCATCGCCTGCAAGCACCTATCGGCCTGGGACACCTTCGTTTTTTACCGGCTGGCAAGGGACCCCAACTACATCCTCAAGAAGGAGCTCATGGAGATGCCCGTTTGGGGGTGGCACGCGCGCAAATGCGGCGCCATTTCCGTCGACCGCGACGGCGGCGCCGCCGCCCTCAAGCAGATGGTGCGCGACGTCGAAGACCGGTTATCGAAGGACCGCCAGGTGATCATCTTTCCCGAAGGCACCCGCGCCCAACCCGGAACCCGTCACCCCTACCTGCCGGGAATCGCCGCCGTCTATGCCAGAACCAAGGCCCCGGTGGTGCCGGTGGCGTTGAATTCGGGGCTGTTCTGGGGCCGGCGCAGTTTCAACAAAAAACCCGGCGTGATTACCATCGAATTCCTCGAACCGATGCCCCAGGGCCTCGACCGCCGCCGGTTCATGGACGAACTGGAAAACAGAATCGAGACCGCCACCGATGCCCTGATTGCCGAGGCCCATTTGCGTTTTCCCGATACTGTCGAAGACCCCGCCGGGCCTTCCTGACCCCCCTGCCGCCGCCGTTCGAGGGACAAGGAACGGGTTTCGGAAACGAAGCCCTTGCTGGACCATGGGGGTTGTCTGCTACATTCGGGCAATGATCGTCTGCAATGCCTTTCCTGGAACCGCGAACCGTTCCCCACCGGCCTTTTCAAGGACCGCCGGGCGGTCGTCGGCCGGATTGACAACGGGGGCCCACCGCCCTTGAGCTTCCTTGAATCACTGCTCGGCCCGGACCTGGTGCCGTTGGCCATGGTCATCCTCATCGACATCGCCATGTCGGGGGACAACGCCATCATCATCGGCCTCGCCGCCGCCGGGCTTCCGGCCGAACAGCGCCGCAAGGCCATTTTCTACGGCATCATGATGGCCGCCGTCATCCGTATCCTGTTCGCCGTCATCGTGGTTCAATTGCTGGCCATTATCGGGCTTTTGCTGGCCGGCGGACTGCTGTTGCTGTTGGTGTGCTGGCACATGTGGAAGGATTTGCGCCGCGATTCCACTCAAGTCCCGGAAGACGAAACCGCCGCCGCCGAGGGCCAGCCGACGAAGACCCTTAGACAGGCGATGACCACCATCATCATCGCCGACGTTTCGATGTCGCTCGACAACGTGCTGGCGGTAGCCGGCGCGGCCCAGGATAACGTCGCCATTCTGGTCTTCGGGCTCGCCCTTTCCGTCGCCCTGATGGGGTTCGCCGCCAATTACCTCGCCAAGATGCTGGAAAAGCACAAATGGATCGGTTATCTGGGGCTGGCGATCATCGCCTATGTGGCCGCCGACATGATCTGGCGCGGCAGCCTGGAAATCCAAGCACAAATATTGTCCTGACTGGCCGTGTCCGGCGCTTCGCCGGACGGCGGTTTCGGGGTTTTCGGGTTCCTGTTCGGTTGAGGCCGGTCCTGGCCGGCACCTTGACAACTGCCCGCCGGAGGCATATGTTCATTATTTGTTCTGAAACGGTTTTGGCTGGCCATGACACCCTTCGGCCCCTGGCTGAACAACTAACACTTTATATATCAATGGGTTAAGAGTGAATTTACCAACCGTCCGGCGGCTTTCGCCACCCGCACCCGGTTTTTGTGGACAAATCCGACGCAAGGGCTGTGATAAACGGGCATAAATCCCTGAATTTCAAGCGTTGTCAGGGTTTGAATAGGCGACCAAAAGTGAATAGAATAGTGGAAACATAACCAGAACTTTTGTTGACCCGGGCCGTTTCCGGGGCCAAGATTGAACGGCGAACCGTTCCCGGGCTCACGGTTTATTGCCGTGCCGCTGGGGACGGCATGCGGAATTTTTAAATGACCAAGCCTGCCCATATATCCCAGCAGATCTGGGAGATGAAATACCGCCTCAAGGGCGCCGATGGCCGGCCCGTGGACAAGACCATGGCCGACACCTGGCGCCGGGTGGCGCGCGCCCTGGCCGAACCGGAAAAAGATACGAGAGGCCCCGGGGGTTCGGGGGTGTCCCCCGGAAACCAAAACGGGCGAAGCCCGGACGGGGACAAAGAAAAGAACCCGTGGGAGCGGCGCTTCTTCGAGGCCATGGAGGACTTCCGTTTCCTGCCCGCCGGCCGGATCCTGGCCGGCGCCGGGGCCGAGCGCCGGGTGACGCTGTTCAACTGCTTCGTCATGGGCGACATCCCCGACGACATGACCGGCATCTTCGAGCACCTGAAGGAAGCCGCGCTGACCATGCAGCAGGGCGGCGGCATCGGCTACGACTTCTCGACGCTCAGGCCCAAGGGCGCGCCGGTCAAGGGCGTCGGCGCCGACGCCTCGGGGCCGCTC
>JADFNT010000064.1 GCA_022563215.1 Pseudomonadota bacterium | reverse complement strand
AGTTGTAGGTAAATTCCTTTTCGCCGTAGTAGTGGTAATACTCGGGAAAATCCTTGATCGTCCGCTGGGCCAGCAATGCCAGATCCCTGGCCGTGGACAGGTGCCCCGGATCCGGCCAGCCGGTGGCGTTCTTGAAGACGGTGTTTTTCAGGCCCAGTTCCTTGGCCCTGGCTGTCATTTCCTCGGCAAAGGCTTCTTCGCTGCTGGCCAGGCTCTCGGCGACGACGATGCAGGCGTCGTTGCCCGACTGCACGATGATGCCGCGAAGAAGGTCTTCCACCTTGACCCGTTCTCCCGGTTCCAGGAACATCGTCGAACCACCGCTTTTCGCCCCCCCCTTGCGCCAGGCGTTTTCGCTGACGGTAAAGGTGTCCTCCAAAGTCAGGCTGCCGTCCCGAAGGCGCTCGAAAATCATGTAGGCGGTCATCATCTTACTCATCGACGCCGGCGCCATCGGTTGATCGGCGTTCTTTTCGAACAGCACCTCGCCGGTGGTCATGTCGATCAGGAAGGCCTGCTCGGCAATGGTTTCGATGGCCAAGGCCGGCGGCAAAAACCCGAACAGGAACGGTAAAAGGAAAAGGACGATCTTAAAAACGGGCCTAAAAGCGGACCGGAAAGCGGATAAAAGGCGCTTCGGTCGCTTAGCCAACATTTGTCATCCCCGGATCATTTTCTTCGCATGGCGGAGTCGGAGACGTTGGTAGCACCGGATTGTGACCACGGCAAGGCGAAGGATAACCCCGCCCGGCGGCGGGCGGAGTAAAGCCTAATCAACGATGATGCGGGCGTCCGGATATCCGGCCCGGGTCACCCTTTCGAGCATGCGGTCGGCCTCGGCGACGCTGGACAAGGGGCCGACACGGACACGGAAAAGGTCGCGCCCCTTGATCAATACCGAACTCACCTTGACCGGCCCCACCGTCGACAGCCGGGCCCTGACCTTGTTGGCGTTTTCGAAACGGCCGAAGGCACCGGCCTGGATGAAAAGATTGGTCGTGCGGACGGGATTCAAGGTAACGATGCCGGGGGGCGCCGACGCCGTTTCCGTGCCCTCCGGACGAACCTGAAAGGGCGGGTTCTGGCGGATTTCGTCGGCCACCGACGGCCCCGCCACCCCGGAAGCGACGGCGGCCCCGGGTGGCGGCGCCAAGGTTTCGGTTTTGACTTTCGGCTTCGGCAGGCGATCGACGGTGATCGGCGTTCCGGCATCGGCCAATTGCAAACGGGACCTCATTCTCGCCGCCAGGGCCCGGCTTTTGTCGGCCATGATCTGAACCCGCACCCTGGCCGTGCCGGTACTGTGAAAACCAAGCAGTTGCGCCCCACGGCGCGAAATGTCGATGATCCGTCCGCGGGCGAACGGCCCCCGGTCGTTGACCTTGAGGATCAGGCTGCGGCCGTTTTCAAGATTGGTGACGCGGACAAAACTGGGCATCGGCAGGGTCCGGTGCGCCGCCGTCAACGAATTCATGTCGTAGATTTCGCCGTTGGCGGTTCGCCGGCCATGAAACTGGACCCCATACCATGACGCAATGCCGGTTTCGTCGAATTGGTAATTTTCCGCCGGATAGTACCAAACACCCTGGATTTGATAGGGCTGGCCGATCTTAAAACCGGGTTCGGCCGGCCCGCTAACGATGCCCGACATCCGCTTGGCGGAATGGACGAGAAACTCCGTTTCGGCGCAGGCCGAAAGGACAAAGGCGCAGAGAGAAAGGGAAACCCACCTTAGCCCGGTCCAAACGTCGCTCATTATAAATTCCCGCCCGGCAATAGACTTCATCATATTCAATATCTGGTATTAGCCTGAAAGGCAAATAACGTTATCTTGTGATTTGTCGGGCGATTTTTACCGCCCATAGATGGCGCCGTTGGGGTCCGTTTCGGCCCCCGAATTGTTAAAAATCACCCCCCGAATTCAACCCTCGAATTCAACCCCGGGGGCCGCGGAGTCTTTCGAGCAGGCCGATGGTCGGGTATCCGTCAGGCGGCAGGTGGATTTGGTTCTGATAGGCCTTGATGGCTTTTCGCGTTTTCGGCCCGATCACGCCGTCGCTGCCGCCCGAATCGAACCCCATGGCCGTCAACAGCGATTGCATGTCCTTCACATCGGCCCGGGAAAGGGGCACTTCCTTGGCCGGCCTTTTGCTCCGCAACGGCCCGCCGCCGACCAGCCGGTCGGCCAAATGACCGACGGCGATGGCATACAGCAGGGACCGGTTCCAGTTCAGGATGGTCCGGTAATTCTGATAGACCAGAAATGCCGGCCCTTCATACCCGGCCGGCAGGAGGACGGAAGCCCGGGCCTCGCCCTTCGGCAGTTCGCCGCCGTCGATGCGGCGGATGCCCAGCGCCCGCCATTGGCCGAGGGTCCTGCGGACACCCAGCCCGGTTTGAGCGAACCCAAACCTCTTCGGCAGCTTCACCTCCCGCCCCCAGGACCACCCGCGCCGCCAGCCGGAACGCTGAAGATAATTGGCCGCCGAGGCGAACATGTCGGGAAAGCTGTTCCACAAGTCGCGCCGGCCGTCGCCATCGGCGTCAACGGCAAAGTCCTTATAAGTCGTTGGAATAAATTGGAAATTTCCCATTGCCCCAGCCCACGACCCTTTCACCTTCAAGGCCACGTCGCCGCGGCTCATGATCGTCAGGGCGGCCAGGAGCTGGCCCCGGAAAAACCGGCTGCGGCGCCGATCATGGGCCAGCGTAGCCACCGCCCCGATCAACGGGAAGGCGCCCGTGTGTTTGCCGTAATTGCTCTCGAGGCCCCAGAAGGCGACGATAAATCGGGGCTGAACCCCGAACCGGCGGGCGGTTTGTTGCAATAACGCCCGGTGTTTGGCCATCATCTCCCGGCCCCCGGCGATGCGCGCCGCGTTGACGCTTTTGTTCAGGTAATTCCAGAAGGTCAGGGTGAATTCCGGCTGCCGCCGGTCGAGTTCGATGACTCGTTTGATTGGCCTGGCCCCGGCAAGCGCGGCATCGAGGAAGGCGCTTGTCATGCCGGCCGCCTTCGCCTCCTGGCGGACGCCATCGAGCCATTGCGAAAATGGCATCTCGGGCTCGGCCGCCGAAACGGGGCCGGCAAGCCCCGCCGCCAGCAAAACCAACCGCCAAAGGGGTCTATTCATGGTCAAACCGCCGTACGCTTCATCGCCGGATTCACCTGCCCGGGGTTAAAACGGGCATAAAACCGAATGTCAAAAGACTATCCTTGCTTCTGCCACAGCCCCGGCAGCGGCGCAAGTCATCGGCGGGGCCCGGGAAACAATTGGTCCGTTTTTCCATCCAGCCAATAGAAAAGCAGCCCCAAAAACTCGTGCAGCGCCCCGCCGAGGGAACCCAGGCCATAGGCGAAATTGAACTGAAGGGGAAAATCCGCCTCTCTCTTGGTCAGGTAATCGACCGGGTATGGAATGACCTCCCATCCGGCCTGGCGGAAGCTGCCGACGGCCCTCGGCATATGAAAGGCGGAGGTCACCAAAAGCCAGACCTGTCCTTTTTCCGGTTTCACCAAACGGTAGCTGAAGGCGGCGTTTTCCGCCGTGTTCCGGGACTTGTCCTCGAAAACCACCCGCTTCAAATCGATGCCAAGCAGGCGCAGCAGCGGCTTCACGGCGTGCGCTTCCTTCCTATCCTGGTAGATCAGGCTTCCGGAGCCGCCGCTGAACACCAGCCGTGCCCGGGGGTACTTTTTGGCCAGGGCCGCCATCTCGAAAAGGCGCTCGGCAGCGCCGCCGATGGCGACCTGACCGCGGTCGTCGCTGAGCACCGGATCGACGATACCGCCGGCGACAATGACGCCGTCGACCCGGGGCGGCGGGGTGGAAACGGCCGGGAACCTGTCCTCCAGGGCGCCGACAAGCCATCCGCCGAGCGGCAAAACCGCCAACGTCACGCCGATGACGGCGACGGCGCTGACCAGCCACCGCCCGGCCCGCCGCCACCGGGTCCAAAGCAGGGCCATGCCCAGGAGAAGAAAAAGCAAAAGCATGTTTCCCGGGTTGATGACGTACCAGAGAACCTTGGAAAGCACGAAGAACATGTTCCGGTGATACCCCGCCAGCCGTCAGAGGGCAACGGGGTCGCCCCCCAGGGGAGGCAAGAGGGGGGTTGGGGGGCTTTGTCCGCCGGAGAAATCCCCTGTGACAGGTCGAGACGGTCCCGGTCCCCCCCGGGGAACCTTGGGGAATCCTGGGTAAGTTCCCCAGATTCCATTTAACTATTTGTTATTTAATGATTTTTTTTAACAAGATTTAGGCGCCTTGAGACAAAAAAAACACCCACCAGGGGGCGTCGTCATTGAACCCGTTCAGGAACGGGAATTCAATCAAGCTAAACTTCGAGGTTCACCTTATTGCCTTGGCCGTTAGCGTCCGCCACAGGCGCGGGATTTTCGGCGGGAGCGTTTTCGGAACGCTCGACGACGACATCGACGCCGTCCCGGGCCTCGGCAACCTGTTGGCGAACCTTTTGCCGCTGCGCTTCCGATTGCCGGGCCTGTTCATCAACCACTTGTTCTTGGCGTTGGTGAACACCTGCTGGACCGACGTGACGCCGTGTTGGCCGATCAAGTAGTCGAGCGGCAAGAGAGGCAGGCCGTTGCGAGCACCCATTCGCTGGGCGTCGAGGCAATCAGGGATGACGATTGCTGCGACCCGAGGAACGGAAGTTTCTCCACGAAGGACGACGGTGATAGTTGCACGGACGATACGTGTTCGGACGGCGGCGATCTTGGAACCGACGAGCACGCTAACTCGGAGGAGGGCACGTCCTGTGACGACGGCAACGCCTGCACGCACACGGACGAGTGCGGCGACGGTGATGGTATTTGCACCGGTGACGACATCAACGACGACACGTGCGACCCCAGCACCAACGCCGATTGCGTAGCCCTCATTACGGGCACTACTTGCGGCGAAGACGGAATTTGCGAATGCTCGCTGAATCCGAAGATGACGTGCGAAATTACGCCGGGCAAGCTGCCCAAGCATGCTGAGTGCATCGGCGGCGTCAACGACGGTGGTAAGTGCACGGACGACAATGATTGTCCGGGACAGGTCAATCCGCCGATCTTCGCCGGCTTCTGCGACAACCAGGCCTGCTTCCACGAGAACGCGAAGGTCGAGGCCTTCGTGCGCATCGGATCGGCCCTGGTGGCCATCAACGGGTTCCAGGTCACGGTGTTGTATGATCCGTCCTGCATGCAGTTGGTGAGTGTCGACCCGGTTGCACCCTTTACGCAGGTGCTCCAAGCAGATTGACGAGGTCGCCGGCGAGATCTTCATGGCGGCCGGTGTGGCGTTCGGGGCGGGTGACGGCCCGTTCGGAAACGCCGATCTGATGAGGATCACTTGGCTCAAGACGGGTGAGTGCAGCACGTGCAATTGCAGCTTCGGCGGCGAGAATCCGGTCAATACCTACCTGACGGATGCCGACGGTCAGCCGCTGAACGTCATACCCGAGCCCAGCCAGACGGTGGTTTCCGCCGGCTTGCTGTCGCTCGACCTTCCCGGCAGTGTCAAGAGCAACGTGGAATGCGACTCCATTACGGTGGACATCACCTGGGCTGCGCCGTCGGCGGCGGACACCTGCGGCGTGCAGGACTTCGCCTGTGAGGCGCACCACGCTCAGAAGGGTAAGGTTATTGACGAACTGACCATGGGTGGTGGTGAGCACATCATCGGTGACTCGACGTATTGCTGCTGGGCGACGAACAAGTGCGGCGCTTTCGCCGGGTTTAAGGTGGGCGATGCCCGAAGCAATTCGGCCGAAGGTTGCTGGACCGTAACCGTTAACGACCAGACGGCCTTGGACGTCGAGATCGAGCTTTCTCCAGCGATGAGCACCAAAGTGGGCGGTGTGGAACGCTGCATCGAGTTCGAGGCGTTCTCCAACTGCATTCAGGGTCCGCAGGTGTTCTGTGATAACGTCACCTTCGGCGGCAACTTCTTCAACCTGATCGGTCACTCGACCGGCGAATTCAAGATGCCACCGGGACAGTTCGCGTGCCTGACGGCCCGTGACAAGCTCCACACGTTGCGTGCTTGTGCGTTACGGACGGATGGCAACCTGGATTGCGTCGGCGGAACAGTGTTCGCCACGTTCAAGGGTGATCCGTTCTTTGGTGGTAACTGGCTCATTAACGGTAACCTCGACGCCTGGAAGAAGGATAACGACAAAGCCAGCCATGACGTGATCGACATCCAGGACTTCGGGCAGTTCGTGGCCCAGTTCGGTCAGTGCTACTTCGACGGCGCTCCCGTTGACTGTTCGGGCCCGACGAACGGCGCGACGCCGTGCGGGACTGAAGGTCCGCATGCTGACATCAATGGTGACGGCATAGCCGACCTGCTCGACTTCTCGTTTGTGTCGGCGAACTTCCTGGTCTCCAGCAAGGATTGCTGCTGCCCGGGTTCGACCGGCAACACGGTTGGCCGTACGGCCATCTCCGTGGTTGAGTTGCGTCAGATGGGTCTGACCGATCTGATCGTGGCGGACCTGAACAACGACGGCATGCTCGATCTGAACGACATGGCGGCGTTCCTGTCAGGTGACGTGCCCTCCCGTAAGGGCATTCAGAGCCGGACCGGACTGCGTTCAACGGGCAGGAAGTAGGCTGCGTTGAACGTCCGGAAGGACACGGCGGCGACCTAAGAAAGGTTGACGTCGGAAGACAGTAAACAACGAGGCGGCGTATGGTGCCTGAGACCATACGCCGCCTTTGTATGCGCTGGTGCGGTCTTGCCCGGAATGCCTTCCGGCGACCATGCGTTTGTGCCGATTTCCTGCCGTGTATTGACTGTCAGCGTTAGCTGGATGGGAAGTCGGCCGCTACGGGAGGGGATAGGGCAAATATTATCTTTGCCCTACCCCGGCGAGCCGTTGCCATAGGGAGATCAAAGATGATCTTTGCGCTAGTCGATTGCTCAGCGGGAGCTTCGCCCTTCTATTGAATTGAATGGCTCAGCGGGAGCTTCGCCCTCCCATTGAGCAACGCGTCCGTTCAAGGTTGGCAGAATGCCGGTGCTCTACGTGTGGGTGACCGGGTCGAGGCTGGGCGACCAGTCTTGATCGCGGACGGCCTGGGTGATCCTCTCGGCCAGTTCAACTGCGGCGTAGCCGTCCTGGGCGCTGACCGCTGGGGCTGAGCCTGTGCGAACCGATTCCAGGAAGGATTCTATCTCCGCGCGGAGCGGCTCGGAGTCCTGTACCTGCAACGGCTCAACCTTGACCATGGATCCGAAGTCAAAATGCTTCATTTGGGCGAGATCCTCGAAGTTGCGCTGCCGGGCCAGGCGGATCAGAGCCGCGTTGTCGGCGACCTTGATCGCGATGCCGGTCTTCTTTTGGTAGTCCATGGAAAGGTAGGCTGTGGGACAAAAGACGCGGATCTTGCGTTCGGTCTTCAGTGCCAATCGAGAGGCGGTCATATTGACGACGGTTTCGTTGCCGAAACGAATTCGAGCGTTGGCTACGTCCTCGCACGGGCCCAGGATGTTGACGCCGACGGCGTCGACCGTGTAGTCGCGCTGTTGGACCATGTGCAAAACGATATCGATGTCGTGGATCATCATGTCGAACACGACGCCGATGTCGGCGCTGCGAAATGTAAAAGGGCTGACGCGTTGGGTTTCGATGAACCTGGGCGTCACCGCCATCCTCAGCATGGCCTGCACGACGGGGTTGAACCGTTCGGAATGCCCGACCTGCAGCGGGCAGTTACACCGGCCCGAGGCGTCCAGCAGTTGTTTCGCGCTTGCCGTGTCGGGGGCCAGGGGTTTTTCGACCAGGACGGCCACACCGTCTTCGAGCAGGGGAATCGCCACTTCGGCATGGTAGACGGTCGGGACAGCCACGGTGACGGCGTCGAGCCGCTCGTGGATGTCTTCGATTCGTGACGCCGCCCGCCCGCCGAATTTGGATGCCACCTCTTGTGCCCGATCCAGATCCCGGTCGATCACAGCCACAAGGCGGCACTGTTCGAGGCTGCTTTAGATCCTTGCGTGGTGGCGACCCATGTGGCCGGCGCCGATCACGCCGCCTTGCAGTGTGCTGTGCATGACGAAGCCCCCCCTCAGCCTGACGGAGTAAATGTT
>JADFNT010000397.1 GCA_022563215.1 Pseudomonadota bacterium | reverse complement strand
CCGTATCGGAAGGGAACGAACGGCCCTCTTCCAGGTTGGGATAGAGCAGGCCCGAATCATCGGCCAGGAATTTGGCCAGCGCCTTGCGGGTCGCCGCCACCACCAACACGTCGCCGGGCCGGACGACGTAATCCTCGAACGGCGGCAGGATCACCTGTTCGCCCCGCTGCACCAGGCGCAGGGTCTTTTCCGGCAGGCTGGCGAAGTGGCCGCCCGGCACGCCCTTGCCGACCAGCCTGGAATCCGCCGAAACGGTGATCTGGGCGACGAAATGCCTGCCGGTTTCGTCGCTCATGCCGTCAGCCAGTCCGGCCCGGTCCGGCAGCAACCGGGGCGCTATAAAAACCACATACCCCAGCCCCGCCGCCGCCATCATCAGTCCGGGGATGGAGAAGTCGAAAAACGAGAACGGCGCGACCTTCATCTCGATGAGGGCCGAATTGACCAGAAGGTTGGTCGACGATCCGATGAGCGTCGTCATGCCGCCCAGCACGGCGGCGTAGCTCAGCGGGATCATCAGTTTCGACACCGAGCGGCCGTAACGGTGCGCCAGGGCTTCCATGATCGGGATGAAGATGACGACGACGGGAATGTTGTTGAGAAACGCGCTGACGGAAATGGTCACCACCAGGGCCACCAACATGGACACGACCAACCCGGCGTTGCCGCCGCCAAGACCCAGGATCAGCCCGGCGCCCCGGTCCAGGACTCCGGTGCGGATCATGCCCTGGCCCAACACCAGAAGCGCCAGCACCGTGATCAAGGCCGGATTGGCGAAGCCCTGGAGGATACGGGTGGGGCTCAGGGCCGACCCCCCGTCGGCGCCGACGACCGGGAAGAAATGGAAAAATATCAACAGCACGCAGATGATGCCGAGCGACGTCATCTCCATCGCCGCGCGCTCGAACAGGTAAAAAACCAAGGCCCCGACGATGAGGGCGAAGACCGCCCACATCTGAAACTCCGTCCCGACGCTTAATTCCGCTGCCATGGACTAGTTTTACCCTATTCCCCCGGGGGAGGCACGAAGGGGACGGAAAATCCCATCCAAAACATTAAAAAAACGCCTGGAAATCCGCCGTTTTCATCAAAAAATACCCAAAAACGCCGCCCTGTGACCGCCGTCACTGCATGGGCCGGTCAAAAGGGCCAACATGGGCGTCAAGAGAGCAACCTCTCTCTTCTCCCATCTCATCCCTGTCTCTCCGCCGGGCCCCTTTCCCCCAAGGGGCCCGGAGCTTTTTCGGCCGCCCTATTCGGCCATCCCTATTCGTCCGGGGGGCGCCAGGGCCTGATCCTCGGGAACCAGCGCGGCACGTTGGCCTTGTAGGTCCGGCAATCGCCGCCGAACCGGCGTTCCAGTCCTTTCTCCTCGGACAGCGGAAAGTAGACCGCGTTGGCGGCGAAGAACAACAGCCCCCATGCCGCCAGCGCCCAGGATTGGTACAACAGCGCCTCGGCGCCGAGCATGAACAGCACGCTCGAAATCATCGGGTTGCGGACATGCCGGTAAGGCCCCCGCACCACCAGCTTTTTCGGCGGGTCCCACGGCGCCGGCGTGCCCTCGCCGACGGTGGCGAACAGCCGCATGGTCCAGCCGGCGAGGAACAGGCCGGCCGCCAAACTTCCCACACCGGCCCATAGTTGCAACTGGCCCGCCCCCGCCCAGGCGCCGGCGTAACCGGTGCCGGCGGCGGCCCAGACGATTAAAGCGGGCACGAATACCAGGGCCGTCCCGGGCAGGATCAGGATCGTCCGCAACAACCGCCACGTCATCTTTTTCCTCCTTTGACCCCCTGACCGGCCTGAATTTGGGTAAAAGTCTTAACCGCCCCGGCCGGCGCTGGCCAGCCGCCTTTTCAACCCGCCCCGGGCATGGTTTAAGAATGGATCGGATGCCAATGGGAGGACAGGGCAATGATCGCGGTGATATTCGAAGTCAAGATCGATCCGGCCCGGGGCGAAAGGTATTTCGACCTGGCAAAGGCGCTCAGAGAAAAGCTCGACCAGGCCGACGGGTTCATTTCC
>JADFNT010000063.1 GCA_022563215.1 Pseudomonadota bacterium | reverse complement strand
CCAGTTTCCCGAGCCGTTCCTTCGACGCCTCGTCGGTCTCGTTCTTCAGGGCCTCGCGCTCGATCTTGAGCTGGATGATGCGGCGGTCGAGCTCGTCGATCTCTTCGGGCTTGGAATCGACCTCCATGCGCAGGCGGCTGGCCGCCTCGTCCATCAGGTCGATGGCCTTGTCGGGCAGGAAGCGCTCCGAGATATAGCGGTTGGACAACGTCGCCGCCGCGACCAGGGCGGCGTCGGTGATGCGCACGCCGTGGTGCATCTCGTATTTTTCCTTGATGCCGCGCAGGATCGAGACCGTGTCCTCGACGCCGGGCTCGGCGATGTAGACCGGCTGGAAGCGCCGGGCCAGGGCGGCGTCCTTCTCCACGTGCTTGCGGTACTCGTCCAGGGTCGTGGCGCCGACGCAGTGCAGCTCGCCGCGGGCGAGGGCCGGCTTGAGCAGGTTCGACGCGTCCGTGCTGCCCTCGGCGGCGCCGGCGCCGATCAAGGTGTGCATCTCGTCGATGAACAGCACGATCTCGCCTTGGGCGGCGACGACCTCGCCCAGCACCGCCTTCAGGCGTTCTTCGAACTCGCCGCGGAACTTGGCCCCGGCGACCAGGGCGCCCAGGTCGAGCACCATGAGTTTCTTGTCCTTCAGGCTTTCCGGCACGTCGCCCTTGACGATGCGGATCGCCAGCCCCTCGACGATGGCGGTCTTGCCGACGCCGGGCTCGCCGATGAGGACGGGGTTGTTCTTGGTGCGGCGCGACAGCACCTGGATGGTGCGGCGGATTTCCTCGTCGCGGCCGATGACCGGATCGATCTTGCCGTCGCGGGCGGCGTCGGTCAGGTCGCGGGCGTATTTTTTCAGCGCGTCGTAGTTGTCCTCGGCGTTGCGGTTGTCCGCCGTCCGGCCCTGGCGGAATTCGCCGATCGCCTTGTTCAGGGCCTCAGCCGTCACCCCGGCATCGGTTAACGCCTTGGCGGCGGACGTGCCGGCGGCCATGGCGATCGCCAGCAGCAGCTTCTCGGCGGTGACGAAGCTGTCGCCCGATTTCTTGGCGATTTCCTCGGCCTGCTCGAACAGCCGCGCCGTTTCCGGGGCCAGGTACGTCTGCTGGGCGCCGGTGCCTTCGACCTTCGGCAGTTTCTTGAGTTCGGCCTCGGTGTTGGACAGCGCCTGCTTGGCGTCGCCGCCGGCGGCGTTGATGAGGCCAGCCGCCAGGCCGTCGGTGTCGTCGAGAAGACATTTCAGCAGATGCGGCGGCGTCAGTTGCTGATGATCGGAGCGCAGCGCCAGGGTCTGGGCCGACTGGATGAAGCCGCGCACGCGCTCGGTGAAGTTGTCGAATTCCATGCCTCAAAAACCCTTTCCGTGACCGCCTTCCCTGCCCCCTTCAAAGGCGGGCCCTGGGAAAGCCTCTCAGGTTGATGACCCGGTACCCCTAAATATGGACCAAAAGTCTTTCGGCGCAAGGGTTTGGGGCGTTGACTCAGGCCCCCCGGAGGGCAATGTTCGGAGCCATGGCCGTGACCGTCGCCCAAATCTGCCGCTACCCCCTGAAAGGGCTGTCGGCGGAGACCCTCGAAGACGTCGAACTGACTCCGGGGGAACCCTTGCCCCATGACCGCCGCTTCGCCCTCGCCCTGGGCTCGACCCCCGTCGATGGGTCCCGCATCGGCTGGCTGCCGAAGACCAGTTTTCTGTCGCTGGTCAACCAGGAGAAGCTGGCCAAGCTGCGCACCCGGTTCGAGGCCGACAGCGGCGTTCTGACCGTCGAGCGGGGCGGCAAACGGGTCGCCCGGGGCGACATCACCACCCCCGTCGGCCGCGCCATGATCGAGGAGTTCTTCGCCGCCTACATGGGCGAGGGCGCGCGCGGACGGCCGAAGCTGGTCGAGGCGGCGGAAGGCGACGTGCTCAGCGACCACTCATCGGCCGTGGTGTCGATCATCAACCTGGCCAGCGTCAAGGACCTGGAACGGGTCACCGGCAAGCCCATCAACCCGGCCCGCTTTCGCGGCAATATCTATCTCGAC
This sequence comes from Pseudomonadota bacterium, assembly GCA_022563215.1. Classification (GTDB taxonomy): domain Bacteria; phylum Pseudomonadota; class Alphaproteobacteria; order Rhodospirillales; family Casp-alpha2; genus Casp-alpha2. The sequence continues at coordinate 6,135 of JADFNT010000063.1, read as the reverse complement.
GGGCTGGACCCGTGGGCCGAATTCGATTGGCTCGGAAAGGAGATCGCCATCGGCGGCGCGAGGCTGGAAATCACCCAGCGCATCGACCGCTGCGCGGCCACCAACGTCGATCCCGAAACCGCCGAGCGGGACCTCAACATCCCGAAGGACCTGCAACGCGGCTTCGGCCACGTGGACTTAGGCGTATACGGACGCGTCACCGCCGCCGGCCGGGTGGCCGCCGGGGATCGTTTGGACGCACCCGACTAATTCAGGAAATTTCGGCAAACAGCTTCGTCAGGCCGCCGGTTCGGTCTTGTCGTCGGTGGTGATTTCGGCTACCTGCGGTTTTTCGGTTTCGACGCTTTTCGGATTGCTCGCGACCGTCAGGGTCGCGGCCGCGGTGTCGATGACCGAGGCTTCGCCGGGGGCGGCCTGTGGGGCCTGATCGGCGGCCTGAGGCGCGGACGGCGATTGTTTCTTGCCGTCGCGGTTCTGGCCCTTGCCGGCGCCATTGCCGCCTTCGGGGTTGGAGATCCGGTAATAGTGTTCGGCGAACTGGAAGAAGGCTTCCGCCGACACCCAGTCGCCCGAGACATTGGCGTCGCGGGCCAGGGCCAGGTATTTTTCCTGGACCTGCTGCGCGGTGCCACGAATCTTGACCTCGGGGCCGTTGCTTTCGAAGTTGTTCCTGCCCCCGGAATGGCGCTTGTTGCCACCGCGGGAACGCGAGCGTCTGTTATTGGAACCTTGTTTCATCTTATCTTTGACTTTGTATGGCTTTCACATATCCCCCGCCCCGCGAGGGCCCAACCATCGGCCTGGACCGTCACAACCGACTCCGCCAAGCGCAAAAATGCAAATCAGAGAACCGGCATAGCATGGGAAAAATTAAGGGATCAACTCCGCTCCAAAGCGTGGACCCCACTGCAGCCCAAAGGCTGATAACCCAAGCAAGGTAGTCGGTAGCGGACTTCATTCCAACCCTTTTTTCGGTTTATTGCCGTTATTTGTCCATAACCTGTTGCACTTCGACCACACGGAGGCGGCCGCAAAGATCAGCATGGATACTGGTGACGGCGAGGCCGTTTTCCTCGAAAAGGGCGCTCACGGCCCCGGCCTGGGCGGCACCGGTCTCGATAAAGGCGCCGCCACCGGGGGCCAGCAAGGGGCCGATTTGGGGCGCCAGGGACCGGTAGCTTGTCAGCCCGTCGGGGCCGCCGGAAAGCGCCAGGCGGGGTTCGAACCGGGAAACCTCGGGCTCCAAGGCGGCGAATTCATCGTCGGCGACATAGGGCGGGTTGGCGAGGATCAGGTCGAAGCGGCCTTCGGTGCCGTCAAGGCCACGGCCCCAGTCGGATTGCCTGAATTCCGCCCTACCCTCCAGGCCCAGGATCGCGGCGTTTCCGGCCGCCACCTTCAGCGCCGCCGCCGACAGATCGACGCCGAGGCCCCGGGCGTTGGGCAGTTCGGACAACAGGGCCAGCAACAGACATCCCGATCCGGTGCCGAGGTCGAGGATGCTCAAATCCGCGTCCCGATCTTCGGTCGCCGCCAGCGCCGCTTCGATCAGGGTTTCCGATTCCGGGCGCGGCACCAGGGTGTCGGCGGTGACGGCGAAATCCAGGCCCCAGAATTCGCGCTTGCCGATGATCACGGCCAGGGGTTCGCGATTGGCGCGCCTGGCCAAGAGCGATTGCAGGCGTGACCATTCGCCGCCGAGCACCTGTTCGGGATGGGCCAGCACCCGGGCCGGATTCCAGCCGAGCACGAACGACGCCAACAGCCGGGCGTCGAGCCGCGCCGTCTCGATGCCGGCGGCTTCGAGCCCGCGGACGGCGGCCGACAGCCAATCGCCGAGAGTCCCTCCGTGAGTCCCCTGGGGCATGTCTTCGATGGCGGCCGGGGCGCCGCTCATGTCATCTCCGCCAGGCGCTTTGCCTGATCGTCGGCGGTCAGGGCGTCGATGATTTCGTCCAGGTCGCCGTCCATCATCCGGTCCAGCTTGTGCAGGGTCAGGTTGATGCGGTGGTCGGTGACCCGGCGTTCGGGGTAATTGTAGGTGCGGATGCGTTCCGAGCGGTCGCCGGACCCAATCTGGCTTTTGCGGGTTTCCGCCCTTTCGGCGGCGGCCTTTTGGCGTTCGGCCTCGTACAAGCGCGCCCTGAGCACCTTCATCGCCTTGGCCTTGTTCTTGTGCTGCGATTTCTCATCCTGCTGGGTAACGACGACCCCGCTCGGCAAATGGGTGATACGCACGGCGCTGTCCGTCGTGTTGACCGATTGCCCGCCGGGGCCCGAGGCCCGGAAGACGTCGATGCGCAGGTCCTTTTCCTCGATCTTGATATCGACCTCCTCGGCCTCGGGCATCACGGCCACCGTCGCCGCCGAGGTATGGATGCGGCCGCCGGATTCGGTTTCCGGCACCCTTTGGACCCGGTGCACGCCGGATTCGAACTTCAGCCGGGCGAAGACGCCGGGCCCGGAAATGGATGCGATGGCCTCCTTGTAGCCGCCGATGCCGGTTTCGTTGAGGCTCAACAATTCGAACTTCCATTTGCGGTTTTCGGCGTAGCGCTGATACATCCGGAACAGGTTGGCGGCGAACAGCCCCGCCTCGTCGCCGCCGGTGCCGGCGCGGATCTCGAGGATGGCGTTCTTATCGTCGGCCAGGTCCTTGGGCAGCAGCATCACCTGGAGCTTGTCTTCCAATTCCGGGACTTTTTCCTTCAGTTGGGCGAATTCCTCTTCCGCCATGTCCTTCATCTCGGCGTCGGTCTCGGGCTCGGCGATCAGCGACGCCAAATCCGCCGTCTCGTCCTGGGCCCGGCGAAGCTCGCTGATGGCTTCGACCACCGGCGTCAGGTCGGAGAATTCCTTCGACAGGCGGGCGAATTCCTCCGGCGACGGGGGCTCGGCGCTGGCCATCAGGTCCTGAAGCTCCTGGTGGCGGGCCAGCACCCGGTCAAGGTTTTTCTCGAGGCTCACTTGCCCGACTCCTTTCCCGACTCCTTGCCTGATTTGTTGTCTGATTTCTTGTCCCTGGCACTGCCCCGGACCAGCCCGAACAGCCGCCGGATCACATCCTCGGCCGCCTGCCAGCCGCCGCCTTCGGCGGCTTCGCCGCGCATGGCCTCGGACGGCTCATGCAAAAGCCGGTTGACCAGCAACCGCGTCGCCTTGTCGGCATCGCCGCCGGCCTCGGCCAGGACCTGTTCGCGGACGTCCTCGAAGTGGCTGCGAAGCTCGTTCAGGGCCGGCACCGCCGCCCGTTCGGCGCGCCCGCGCAGGAAGGAGTCCACTTCTCCGGCGACGATCCGGGCGGCGATTTCGGCTTCGGATTCGCGGGTCGCCCGGCCGGCCATGACGACCCTTTCGAGGTCGCCCAGGTCATAGAGAAAAGCCTCCTCGATGCGATCGACGGCGGGATCGACGTCGCCGGGGACCGAGGTGTCGATCAAAAACACCGGCCGTTTGCGGCGCCGGTGGAGCGCCACCTGCATCATGTCGGCGGTGATGGCGTGGCGGCGCGAGCCCAGCGCCGTCAGCACGATGTCGGCCTCGTCCAGCAACCGGTCGAGGGCGTCGAAATCGGCGAAATGGCCGTTCAGCGCGCGGGCCAGGGCTTCCGATCGGGTCGGGTTGGGGTGCACCACCGTCAGGTCGCCGAGCCCTTCCTGGAGCAGCGCCTCGGCCACCATTTCGCCCATCTCGCCGGTGCCGACCAACAATCCCTGGGAGCGCGAAAGATCGCCGTGCAGGTCCTGCGCCAGCCGGGCCGCGGCGGCGGCGATGGAGACCGGGCGCTCGCCGATCTTGGTTTCCGAACGCACCCGCTTGGCGGCGGCGTAGGCGGATTGCAGGATAGCCTCCAATCCGTTGCCGACGAGGCCCGCGTCCCGGGCCATCCGGTGAGCGGCCTTGATCTGGCCCAGGATCTGCGGCTCGCCGACGATTAGGCTGTCCAGCGACGCGGCGACGGTAAAAATCTGCCGCACCGCCTCGTCGTCGGTGAGCACATAGGTCTGGTCCTCGATCTCGGCAGCCTCGACCCCGGCGTGGGCGGCCAGGAGTTCCCGGGCGCTTTCGGCGGCGGCCTCGGGGTCGTCGTGGACGGCCTGAATCTCGACCCGGTCGCAGGTCGACAGCAGCATCGCCTGGTCGAGCCCGGCGTGGCGCATTTTCTCCAGAAAACCGGGAACGTGGTCTTCCTCGACGAACAGGCGGTCGCGCAGGCTCATCGAGCTTGAACGGTGGTTGGCGCCGACCACCAACGGCCTGGGCACCGGCCTCGGGGTTTTCGTTTGCTCTTCGGCCATGGCGCCCGCTAACGGTAACGGGCGAGGTGGTCTTCAAGCGCCGAAAGCTTAACTTCCGTCTGCTCGCCCGTTTCCATGTCCCGAACCGTGGCCGCGTCCTTGACCAATTCATCGTCGCCGATAATGACGGCGGCGACGGCATTGGCCTTGTTGGCCCCCTTGAGGCGTTTCTTGAGGTTGCCCGAAAAACCCAGATCGGCGGTGAAACCGGCCTGGCGGAGCCTTTGGACTAGCGAAAGCGCCTCCGCCTCCGCCGCCTCGCCGATGGGGACGACGGCGACGGGCCGGGCCGGGCCGGGCGGTTCGGCGATCATCAACGCCAGCCTTTCCACCCCCGCCGCCCAGCCGGTGCCCGGGGTGGGTGGGCCACCCATGGCCTCGATCAGGCCGTCGTAGCGCCCGCCGGCCAGGACCGCGCCCTGGGCGCCCAGGGTCTCGGTGGTGAACTCGAACGCCGTGTGGCAGTAATAATCGAGCCCGCGGACAAGACGGGGATTAAGCTCGAAGGCAACGCCGGCCGTCTTCAGGCCGGCCTGAACATGGTCGAAGAAGGCCTTCGAGGAGTCGTTCAAATGATCGCTCAGCAACGGGGCTTCCTCGATGACTTCCTGGTCGCCTTCGTCCTTGGAATCGAAAATCCTGAGCGGGTTGCGGTCCAGCCGGGTCAGGCTTTCCTCGGAAAGCCGGTCGCGGTGGGCGTCCAGGTATTCGACCAGCTTCGCCCGGTGGGCCTCGCGGCTTTCGCTGTCGCCAAGGGTGTTGAGGTGCAGCGTCACCTTGTCCGTGAGCCCGAGGGCATCGAGGATATGGGCGGCCAGCGAAATAATCTCGACGTCGCCCAAGGGCCCTTCGACTCCCAACAACTCGACGCCGAACTGGTGAAACTGCCGCTGGCGGCCTTTTTGCATGCGCTCGTAGCGGAACATGGGTCCTTGGTAAAAAAATTTGAGCGGCAACGGTTTCGAGCGCATGCCGGAAATATAGGCGCGGGCCACCCCCGCCGTGCCCTCCGGACGGAGCGTAAGGCTTCTGCCCTTCTTGTCGTCGAAGACGTACATTTCCTTGGTGACGATGTCCGACGTCTCGCCGAGCGTCCGCCGGAAAACATCGGTGGCTTCAAAAATCGGCGTCGAGATTTCCTCATACCCGTAAAGACCGGCGATCCCCCACGCCGTTTCCGCCACCTGGCGGTGACGGCGCTGGTCATCAGGCAGGATATCGTGGGTGCCGCGAGGAGGCTGCAAGTCGGACATGATTGAATTCTTTGAACCTGGCTACTTGGCGGCGGCGGAAGGAGTTTGGTCCGCCCCGCCGGCCCGGCCGTCGCGGCGCGCATAATGGCTTTCGACGTAGTCATCGACGATCCGCTGGAATTCCTCGGCGATTTTGGCGCCTCTTAGCGTCAACGCCTTCCGGCCGTCGATGAACACCGGCGCCGCCGGCTCCTCGCCGGTGCCGGGAAGGGAGATGCCGATATGGGCGTGTTTGCTTTCGCCCGGTCCGTTGACGATGCAGCCCATGACCGCCAGGTTCATGTCCTCGACGCCGACATGGGTTTTCCGCCAGTGGGGCATGCGCTCGCGGACGTGGGCCTGGATCTTCGAGGCCAATTCCTGGAACACGGTGGAGGTCGTCCGCCCGCAGCCGGGGCACGCCGTGACCAGGGGCGTGAACGACCGAAGCCCCATGGTTTGCAGGATTTCCTGGGCGACGACCACCTCCCGCGCGCGTTCGCCGCCGGGTTCGGGGGTCAGCGACACGCGGATGGTGTCGCCGATGCCGTTCTGCAACAGCACCGCCAGCGCGGCGGTGGAGGCGACGATGCCTTTCGACCCCA
>JADFNT010000062.1 GCA_022563215.1 Pseudomonadota bacterium | reverse complement strand
GACTGCGCAGGGTGAGGTTTTCACCGATGGAAAAGGCATGACCCTCTATACGTACGACAAGGATGGAGCCGGAAAATCAAATTGCAACGGCCTTTGCGCGGTATTCTGGCCACCGGTGATCGCCGCCGATACGGCGAAGCCTACGGATGGGTTTGCCACAATCACCCGTGACGATGGTTCGAAGCAGTGGGCCTACCGCGGGAAGCCGTTATACGGATATGTCAGTGACACGAAACCCAGCGACACCAACGGAGATGGCGTCGATGGGGTGTGGCGCATAGCCAAGCGGTAGGAATTTCTAGAGCAAATCCCGAGCAAACGGAACCGTTTGCGACGACGTATTTGCGTAAAATCAATGAGTTAGGGCATTTCCGGTGAACCTGCGTGAACCGGAAATGCCCTAATTGTTTGCCTGCTCCGCGGGGTCTCCAAAGGTCGGCGACGCGGCCGCGGGCAAATCCTCGGTTTAGCAGGCAGACCCTAGTCGGGAGCGGCCTTAACCGCCGGTGACGTTCATGTGGCGGGCCAGCGCCGGGCCGTTGTGGTCGCGGTCGATGACGAAGTCGTGGCCCTTGGGCTTGCGGGCGATGGCCTCGTCGATGGCGGCGTCCAGCACCTCGTCGGCCTCCGACGCCCTTAGGGGCGACCTCAGGTCGGCGGCGTCGTCCTGGCCCAGGCACATATAGAGCGTGCCGGTGCAGGTCAGCCGCACCCGGTTGCAACCCTCGCAGAAATTATGGGTCAACGGCGTGATGAAGCCGAGCATGCGCCCGGTCTCCTTGACCTCGACATAACGCGCCGGGCCACCGGACTTGTAGTCCAGGTCGATGAGGGTGAAGGTTTCTTCCAGGCGTTCGCGGACCTCGGACAGGGGCAGGTATTGTTCCACCCTGTCGCCGCCGATGTCGCCCAGCGGCATGGTCTCGATCAGGGTCATGTCGTAGCCCTCGTCGCCGCACCAGCGGATCAGCGGCTCGATCTCGTCGTCGTTGAAGTTGCGCAGCGCGACGACGTTGATCTTGATCGCGAGGCCGGCGTCGCGGGCGGCGCGGATGCCTTCCTGCACCTTGCCCAGATCGCCCCAGCGGGTGAGTTCGTGGAACTTATCCGCATCCAGGCTGTCCATGGACACGTTGATGCGCTTGACCCCGCAGTCGACCAGTTCGGAGGCGACTTTCGGCAACTGGCTGCCGTTGGTGGTCAGGGTCAGCTCCTTCAAATCGCCGCTTATCAGGTGCCGGGACAGATTGCGGAACAGGCTCAGGATGTTGCGGCGGACCAGGGGCTCGCCGCCGGTGATGCGCAGTTTTTTCACTCCCTTGCGGACGAAGGCGGAGCACAGCCGGTCGAGTTCCTCCAGGCTCAGCACGTCGGCCTTGGGCAGGAAGGTCATGTTTTCCGACATGCAGTAGACGCAACGGAAATCGCAACGGTCGGTCACCGAAACCCTGAGATAGCTTACCTCGCGTCCGAAGGGGTCGATCATTGGAATCCTCGCCGAGTTTTTGTTCCGGTCCGGGCTTGCCGCCCGTCCCCGCCTTCTGCAGGCGTTTGTTCGTTGGGGGTAATGTAGACGCCGGACTCCCCGTTGTCGCCCCTAAAATCGGTGCGGGTTTTCGCGCCGCTCATCCGCTGTCTCCTTCGCCACTGCCGCCGCCGTCATCGTCAGGGGGCAGAAGGCCCTTTTCCTTCATGTCCTTGGCCGCCATCTGGCGCAGTTCCTCCCGTTCGCGTAGGTAATCGTCGGTGGTCCGGGGTTTCGGCCGGGCGGCGCCGGCGAACGGGTGTTCGTCCTCTTCCGCCAAGGCGAAGATCCGGCAATCTTCGCACATCTTCAACCGCTCGGTGCCGCCTTTTTCCTGGAACATGGGGTGGTCTTCGAGCTTCTTGAGCATGAGTTCGATGGAAGATTTAGTGCCGAACGGCTTGCCGCAGCGGATGCACTCGAACGGCTCCTCCTCCTTGATCACCTGATATGAGCGCCCGACCTCCAGGAAACTGAGCCGGGGGACGAGGGTGATGACCTTTTCCGGGCACGTGTTCTTGCACAGGCCGCATTGCACGCAGGCCTCCTCGGCGAAGCTGAGCTGCGGCTTGTCCTCGTTATCCTTCAGGGCCCCGGTGGGACACGCGCCGACGCACGCCAGACACAACGTGCAGCCCTCGACGTTGACCTCGAGGGTGCCGAAGGGCGCGCCTTCGGGCAGGTCCAGGGCATCGACCTTGTTGGGGGCGCCCTTGTACAGCGCCGCCAGGGCGAGGCTCATCACCGAGCGCTTGCGCCCGAGGCCCAGGAAATCGGCGTTGGGCAGGGGGGCGAGCCCATCGAGGCCATAGAGCCGGTCCTCGAGCGCCGCCGGGTCGGTGTCGTCGACGATGGCGAACCTTTGCTTGCCGTAGCCGAGGCCGTCGAGCACCGCCTCGGCGAGTGCCATTTCGGACTCCAGCCCGGCCTTCTCGTCGGCCTGCGCCGGGCCGACCAAAACCAGCACCCGTTCGGCGCCGTAGGCCGAGGCCGAAAGCAGGAAATCGAGGCCCACCTGGGTGACCTGGTTAAGCGCGAACGGCAGCACGTTGGCCGGCAGGCCGCCGCCTCCCCTGGCCATGGCGTCGATCATCTCGGATCCGAAACCCTGGTCATGGACCAGAATCTGCGGGGGCGTGGCTTTCTTGCCGCCGGCGGCGATGTAGGTGCGCAGCACCGTCCTCAGGCGTTGATAAAGCCCGTCGCCGGCCGGCAGCGTATATTTGGCGGCGCCGGTCGGGCAGACGCTGGCGCAGGTGCCGCAGCCGGCGCAGATATAGGGGTCTAGGGAAACCCGGTCGTTGACCGTATCGGGGGTGATGGCGCCGGTCGGGCAGTGGTCGATGCAGCGCGTGCACCCGATGATGCCGGATCTGGCGTGGGCGCAAAGGCTTTCGTCGTAGTCAATGTAGCGGGGCTTGTCGAACTCGCCGACCATGTCGGTGAGCGCCAACAGCGCGTCGCCGATGAGCGCCGGGTTGCCGGGGTCGGGGTTGAAATAGCCGTCGCGCTTGTCCGGCGCCGGGAACAGCGGCGTGCCGCCGCGCAGGTCGAGGATCAAATCGCAGACCGAGGTGCCGCTTTCGCCGGTGCCGTCGAAATTGAGGGATTCGCGGGACGATGCCGAGGCCGCCTGGAAGGCCTCGATGGTGACCTGGAACTGGCCGAGATGCCCCTCGGCCTGGGTCACCCGGCCGGTGAACACCGGCACGTCCATCAACGCCGGCGGCTGGACGTTCGAGCCGGGCTCCAGGATCACCGTGACGTCGAGCCTGGAAGCGACCTTCCTCGCCGCCTCCAGCGCCCGGTCGTCGTCGCCCAGCACCAGCAGCACGCCGCCCGAGATCATGGTCACCGAGGTCGCCGCCTCGAGGTCGAGGGCGGCCTCGGCCAGGAGCGACGCCATCTTCGCCGTCATATCGGTTTTCCGGGGCGATTTTCCGTTGGCGTCCTTGGACCAGCCGGCCTTCTCGCGGATGTTGACGAATTGGGCGGCGGGCGCGTCTTCGCCCATTTCCTCCAGGGTCTCCAGGAACAGGGGCGCTTCCTGGGTGCAGGCGACGAGAAGCCCGGGCCCCCCGGACTCCTGTTTGGCGAGGCGTTGGAATTCCTCGATCTGGGTGCGGCAGAGGTGGCTGGCGACGTTGAGCTCTTCGCCTTTCTTGGCCGACTTTTTATTGGTCCCCGTCCGCGCCTCTTGCTGGCAGGCCTTGGCCAGCGCCTTGCCGTCAATGGTCATCGTGCCCTCGCAATTGCATACGAGGACTTCCTTGCCGTTTAGCTTCATCGAGAAGCCTTCCTCCCAGGGGAATGCAGTGTGGTTGGACCGCCGTTCCCAGGCGCCGGGGGCCATGCGCCACCCCGGGCCAATTGTTATTCGTTACCGGCCTTTATTTAGGGTACCGGGAACCGTTTGTCGCTCTTTTTTTTGTCCCGGTCGCGGCAAATGCCGCTATTTTTGTTATCGGGAGACACCCCCGGCCTCACGGCCTCCCCCGGGGCCTCTTGTTGTTAATTCATCCCATGAGAGCAGACCGGCTGGAAAAAACACCGTATAATGCAGGATTATACAGGAAAGGGGGCATTCGTTGAGCCAATTGATGACCACCCGAGAGGTCGCCGAATACCTGCGCATCAAGGAACGCAAGGTCTATGACCTGTTGCGCGGCAAACGCATCCCCAGCACGCGGGTCACCGGCAAATGGCTGTTCCCGAAGCACCTGATCGACCAATGGGTCGCCGACGGCACCGAATTCCCGGACCGGGCCATGCCTTCGCCGCCGCCGGTCTCGGCCGGCAGCCACGACCCGCTTTTTGAATGGAGCCTGAATGAATCCGGCTGCGGGCTGGCGTTGATGCCGGGCGGCAGCCTCGACGGCCTGGAGCGGCTGACGGCGGGCGAAGCGGTGATCTGCGGGCTGCACGTGTTCGACCCCGAAAGAGGCGGCTACAACCGGGCCGCGGTGGAACGCACGTGCAAGGGGCTGGACGTGGTGCTGATCGAATGGGCGTGGCGCGACCAGGGGCTGGTGCTGGCCGACGGCAACCCGCTGGGCATAAAATCCATCAAGGACCTGAAGGCGAAGAAGGCCCGCGTCATCGTCCGCCAGGCGGAAGCCGGCAGCCGAATCCTCTTCGATCACCTGCTGGCCGAGGCGGGGATGAAGGCGGCGGAGCTGGAGATACTGGAGAAACCGGCGCGCGGCGAAACCGACCTCGGCCGCCACGTTTCGGAAGGCAAGGCCGACGCCGGGCTCGCGGTGGCCTCGGCGGCGCATGCCTTCAAGCTCGATTTCCTGAACCTGCACCGGGAACGCTATGACCTGCTGGTGCGGCGGCGTGACTATTTTGAAGCCCCGGTACAGAAGCTGCTGGCGTTCGCGCGCTCCGACGCCTTCAAGGCCCGTGCCGCCGACATGGCCGGCTACGATGTCTCGGGCCTGGGGAAAGTTGTCTATAACGGGCCGTAGAAGTTTATTCGGAGGCACCTCATGGCCACGAAAGCGAAAACCGGCGTCCAGGACCGCATCCTCAAGGCCGCCCTCGCCATCGCCGGGGAGAAAGACTGGGCGTCCGCCGGTTTGAGCGCCGTCGCCGCCCGGGCCAAGGTGCCGCTGGTTGAACTGCGCCGTCATTACCGGGATACGGACGCCATCGCCGACGCCTGGTTCCGGATCGGGCTCGACGCCATGCTGGCGCCGCCGCCGAGGGGCTTTTCCCGCCGTCCCCCGGCCGAGCGGCTGGAAATCTTGATGCGGCGCTGGTTCGACGCCCTGGCCCCCCGCCGCAGGGTGACGGCGGAGATGCTGTCGGCCAAGATGTGGGTCTTCCACCCGCATCATTATGTGCCGATGGTGTTCAACCTGTCGCGGCTGATCCAGGGGCTGCGCGACCTGGCCGGACTCGACGCCGGGGGACGGCGCAAGCAGATCGAGGAAACCGGGCTGACGGTGTTGTTTCTGGCCACCCTCGCGGTATGGTGCCGGGACGACACAAAAGGCCAGCAACGGACGCGGGCGTTCCTCAAACGCCGGCTCGCCCAGGCCGACGGCCTGATGGCACGGCTGTTCGCGGGCAAGAAGGGCGTGGGTTGATGAAGATCAACGCCGATCTCTCCCAACGGGCCGAGGTCCACACCCCGGACATGGAATGGCAGCCCTCGCCGGAGCCGGGCGTGCTGCGCCGCATGCTCGACCGCGACGGCGGCGAAGTGGCGCGCTGCACCACCGTGGTGCGTTTCGAGCCCGGCGCCCGGTTCCCCGAACATACCCACGACGGCGGCGAGGAGTTTCTGGTCCTCGACGGCGTCTTCAACGACGAAGACGGCGACTATGCGGCCGGCACCTACGTCCGCCACCCCGTCGGCAGCAGTCATTCGGCCTGGAGCGAGGAGGGGTGCGAAATCCTGGTCAAGCTGATGCAGATGGACCCCGCCGACCAGAAGAGGGTTGTCCTCGACACCGACGCCCTTGACTGGCAACCGGGCCCGGAGCCCGGCGTCGACATCAAGCCGCTGCACGAATTCGGCGACGAGAAGGTGATGCTGATGCGGGCCCGGGCCGGGACCCGGATTCCGCGCCACCGCCACGAGGCCGGCACCGAGTTGTTCGTCCTCGAAGGCACCCTCGCCGACGAGAACGGGACCTATCCGAAAGGCACCTGGCTGCGCCAGCCGGCGGGCAGCGTCCACGAGCCGTTCTCGGAACAGGGATGCGTCTATTACGTCAAGAACGGTCACTTCGTTTGAGTGCCGCGCCATAAGGGAGAAACGAACATGGCCGCCTACATCGTCGTCCAGATAGAAATCACCGACCCCGAGACCTTCGAGACCTACCGCGCCCAGGTGCCGGCGACTTTGGAGCCATACGGCGGCGAATTCATCGTCCGCGGCGGCGACATGGAAATATTGGAAGGCGAGTGGGCGGCTCCGCGCTGCGTGATCCTGAAATTCCCCGACATGGATGCCGCCAAGGCCTGGCAGGCCTCGCCCGAATACGAAGGCCCGATGGCGCTGCGCCAGACATCCGCCAACGTCAACATGATCGTCGTCGACGGAATCGACGCGGACTAACAAGTCGACGGAATCGACGCGGACTAAAAAGTCGGCGGGGTCTGGATTCGGTCCTTGACTCCGTACTAAGGTACGGGATGTAGAATAAACCTCGGTTATTCGGAGGGCCGGATGAATGCGATTCCAGAACACCACCACCATCGGCCGGGCGGCTAAGCGGGCCGGCATCGGCGTCGAAACCATCCGCTTCTATGAACGCCGGGGCCTGATCGCCCAGCCGCCGAAACCGGCGGCCGGGGGCTTTCGCGACTACCCGGCGGCGACGCTGAGCCAAATCCGCTTCATCCGCGAGGCCCAGGACTTAGGGTTTTCACTGGAGGAAATCTCGGACCTGATGTCGCTGCGCGCCGATCCGAAGGCCAACTGCGCCCAGGTCCAACGCCGGGCCGAAGCCAAGCTGGCGGAAGTCGAAGACAAGATCGAACGGCTGAAAGGGATTGGCGCGGCGCTGGGGCGCCTGATCGAGGCCTGCCCCGGCAAGGGGGCGCTCGGCGCGTGCTCGATCATCGAGGCCCTGGAAAGCGATGAGACCCATAAGACCTGAAAGTTAAGGAGACGAAACCATGACCGACAAACGCCGGATCGAAGTCTTCAGCGCCGGCTGCGCCGTCTGCGAGGAAGCCATTGCCAAGGTCAACGAGATCGCGTGCCCGTCGTGCGAGGTAACGGTGCTCGACATGACCGACCCCGCCGTCGCCGAGCGGGCCAAGGCGCTCGGCATCCAATCGGTGCCGGCGGTGGCCATTAACGGCGTGCTCGCCGATTGCTGCCAGGGCCGCGGCATCAACGAAGACACGCTCCGCGCCGCCGGGCTGGGCCAATCGCCGTGATGACCGGCGTAAAAGCCCCATTGGCGCGAAAGGGACTGTCGGCGGCGCTTGCCGCCGTTTTCCTCGTCGCGTTCTTGGCCGAAGCCCTTGCCGGGAACCACGCCTACCGGCTTTTCGTCGACGGGTTGGCCTTGCCGGTGCGGGAGGACTTGCTGGCCAAGGGGCAACTGCCCCACATCGAGCGCATCTTCGTGCGCGGCGGGGTGAGGGTCGGCCACGCGGTCAGCTCACTGCCGTCGGTTACCTATGCCAACAGCGTGTCCCTGCTGACCGGTCGATTCCCCGGCCACCACGGTGTGTTGGGCAACCGCTGGTTCGATCGTCACCGGTTGATCCTACAGGACTACGGTCACCCGGATACCTACCGCGAGGTCAATGATGACTTCCGCGCGGTGAGGCGGCAGGAATTCCACATCAAGGTAGACAATAATTGGTATCTGCCAACTCAGAGGGCGGTGGACAACCCAAATCCCTCCACTCCAATGAATCCCTACTTTGGGCTGCCTTACATTGAGTCCTCGGCGTTCAAGTTGAATCAAGATGGCAATATCGAGCAGAAGCGGGCGACGCTTTCGCAGCGTCAGGAATTCGGCGAAATCGATTGGCTCGGGAATCCATCCGTAACGGCAACTTACTACGAGCAAGACGAACCGCGCATACTTACTCGGCAGGATGAAATGAGCGGCGTGGGTATCAATACCAACGGAACGTTCAACAATAACTTCGGGCGGCAG
>JADFNT010000396.1 GCA_022563215.1 Pseudomonadota bacterium | reverse complement strand
TTCGCCCGCCTGCACCAGGCCCAGGTGCCGTTCCGGCAAGGCCAGCCCGTCCTGCCTGGGCAGGCAGCCCAGCACCGGAACGTCGGGGACCGCATCGGCCGAGGCCCGGCGCAGGATGGCACCGTGGCGTTCGCCGCCGACGCGGTTGAAGACCACGCCCGCGATGTCGACGCCGGGACGGAACCCCTGGAACCCCTTGAGAACGGCCGCCGCCGAGGCCGCCTGGGCGCGGGCGTCGATAACCAGGATCACGGGCCAGCCGGTCAGCCGGGCCAGGTCCGCCGTCGAGCCGTCGTTTTCGCCCTTGCCGACGAAGGCGCCGTCGAACAGCCCCATGACGCCTTCGCAGATGACCACGTCGGCGTCGCGGGCCAGGCGGCGGGCGGCCTGGGCCAGGGTGTCCGGACGCATGGCCCAGGGATCGAGGTTGAGGCACGGGCTTCCGGTGGCGGCGGCGTGGAAGGCGGGGTCGATGTAATCGGGGCCGGCCTTGGCCGAGGCGACGTTCAGCCCCAACGACGCCAAGTGCCTCAGCAGCCCCAGGGTCAATACCGTCTTGCCACTGCCCGATGCCGGGGCGGCGATAACCAGTCCAGGATTGCTGGTCACAGGAATTTCCGGATGCCCTTGGCCATATCCTCGGCACCGGCGCCATGGGAGAAGTGGGTCTTATAAGCGCCGTCCGGCCCCATCAGATAGATGATCGAGGTGTGGTCCATCAGGTAGTCGCCCGCATCCCCCCCTTCGACGGGGGCCTTGGCGGCATGGACCTTGTAGGCCTTTAGCGCCGCCGCCGTCTGTTCGGGCGTGCCGGTCAGCCCGATCATGCGCGGATGGAAAAATTTCAAGTATTCCTTCATGTGCTCGGGCGTGTCCCGGTCCGGATCGACGGTGATGAACACCGGCGTCACCTTATCGGCGGCCGCGCCCAGGATACCCAGGGCATCGCCCATATCCGTCAGCGCCGTCGGGCAGACATCGGGGCAGAAGGTGTAGCCGAAATAGACCAGCATCAACCGGCCCTTGAAATAGTCCTCGGTCACCGGACGGCCTTGGTGATCGACGAGGGTGAACGGCCCGCCGATGGCCGCCGCCGGGGGTGCGGGTGGTTTATCCATCGGCGATTGAGAAATCCAGTAGCCGATCATGGCCAGGAAGCCGACGACCAAAAGCACGGCGATCTGGCCGAGGCGCCCCTTTAGGAAGGGCTTAATTGGGGCCGGTTCCGGGACGGCAGTCTTTTGGCCGCGGCGGGTTTTTCCTTTGCCGGCTTTCGCCATTATTGAAATCCCTGTCGAATGGACGCCATGGCATTCTATGATAAGGCCAAGGCCCGGAACATCATAGGGATAGAGCATTGTCCACCCGGATTGAAACACCATGACCAACCGGCAGCCGAGCGAACGCAAACCCCCAAAAAGCAAGACGGGGGGCCCCCTGAAAAAGGGCTGGACGACGGGCGCCTGCGCCACCGCCGCGGCGACCGCCGCCTATCAGGCGTTGCTGACGGGCGATTTCCCCGACCCGGTGTCGATTACCCTTCCCCGCGGCCAAGAGCCCAGCTTCCCCTTGAAGCGCGCCGAGCTTTCCGAAGCCCAAGCGACGGCCAGCGTCATCAAGGACGCCGGCGACGACCCCGACGTCACCCACGGGGCCGAGATCGTCGTCACCGTGGCGCTGGAAAACGGCGGCGGAAAAAACCAAGGCGTGCGTTTCCATGCCGGCGAAGGGGTCGGCACCGTCACCCGGCCCGGCCTGGCGCTGGCGGTCGGGGAGCCGGCCATCAACCCGGGGCCGCGGGCGATGATCGAAGCCGTGATCGAGGGCCTGACCCAAAAGTACGGTCATGGCCAAGGCGGGGGCCAAGGCGGGAGCGTCGCCGTCACCATCGCCATTCCGGGCGGCGAGAAGCTGGCCGAGAAGACCCTCAACGGGCGGCTCGGCATCGAAGGCGGGCTTTCGATCCTCGGCACCACGGGCGTGGTCATCCCGTATTCGTGTTCGTCCTGGATCCATTCCATCCACCGGGGCGTCGACGTCGCCCGCCCGTCG
>JADFNT010000061.1 GCA_022563215.1 Pseudomonadota bacterium | reverse complement strand
GACTCCGCTTCCGGCGGGGTTTTTTAATGGAACCATTACATGACTGAATTTACGGAACTGTTAAAAGAGGCCCAACGGCGAGACCTTTCCGACGGGCTCAGATGCCGTGTTCCTCGTGGCGGCTTTCGAGCAGCGCCTTGTTGTAGGCGGCCATGATCTCGGCCTCGGTGACGCAGCCCTTGAAAACCATGGATTCGGTGTTCTCGACCACGGCGATGCGGTCCTCGCCGGTCTCGGCCAGCAACGACAGCGCCGCTTCCAGGTCGTCGTCCTCGGACAGCACGAAGGGCTGTGTCTGGGCGCAGTCGCCGGCTCGGATCAAATCGTCGGCGGCGGCATCGAAGGCCAGTTCGCTGAGGCCGGCCAAGGTAATGGTGCCGTAAAGCTCGCCCGAATCGCGGATGACGAAAAGCTCCCCGGTCCTGGAGCTTTGCAGCATTTTCCTCAAATCCGGCAGGCCGACGTCCAGGGTCACCAGTTCGGAATCACGGTTGACCATGCCGCCGACCTTGATCGAATGCATGATCTCGGTCTCGAAACCGCCCTTGAGGTCGATGCCCCGTTGCCGCAGTTGGATGGCGAAGAAGGACCGGCCATGGAACTGCTGCGTGATCTCGGACGCGATCACCACCGCCACCATGACGGCCAGGGTCAGGGCGTAATCGCCGGTCATCTCGAAGATGATCAGCGTCGTCGATATGGGCGCCCCCAGAACCGCCGCCGCCATGGCCCCCATGCCGACGACGGTGTAGGCGGCGGGACCGGACGAATACTCGGGGAATATGGACGTGGCGACGATCCCATAAGCGCCGCCGAGGAGCGCGCCGATCACCAGGGACGGCGAAAACACGCCGCCGCCGAAGCCGCCGCCGATGCTGAGCGCGGTGGCCAGGATCTTGGCCAGCGCCAGGACGATCAACAGCACCAGCGGCAAGGTCACCAGAAGCGCCTGTTCGGTGACCCCGTAGCCGACGCCCATGACCCGCGGGAACACCAGCCCGATCGACCCGACCATCAGGCCGGCGCCGGCCGGCTTGAGCCACGCCGGCACGGGTGTTTCCTCGGCCAGGCGCCGTGCCAGCTCGATCGCCTTCATGAACAAAATCGCGGTAACCCCGGCGGCGACGCCCAGGCCGGCGAAGGCGGGAAATTCCCAAAACGACGCCAGATAGGTATCGGCCAGTGAAAACGCCGGGAAATCCCCGAACCAGGCCTGCGAGATGGCGGTCCCGGCGACCGACGCGATGACGATGGGGGCGAAGGCCTTGAGCGCGTAATGGCCGATCACCACTTCGCTGGCGAACAAGGCGCCGGCAATGGGCGCGTTGAACGACGCCGCCACCGCCGACGCCACGCCGCAGCCGAGCAGGGTGCGGGTCAGGGACGGGGTCAGGTGCAACCGCCGCCCGATCCAGCCCGCCAGGCTGGCGCCCAGGTGCACGGCCGGGCCTTCCCGGCCCACCGAGGCGCCGGAGCCGATGGAAATGGCGCTGACGACGGCCGCCGCCAAGCCGACCCGGGACGACATCCAGCCGCCGCGAAGGGCGCTTGCCTCGATGACATCGGCGACGCCATGAGGCCGCTTCCCGGGCAGGGCGAAGCGGACGATGCCGCCGACCAGCAACCCGCCGACGGCGGGTATGAGCAGGATTTTCCACCAGGCGAGCTTGGCGGCATCGGCGAAAAGGCGTTCGGAATCCGACCCGTAAAAACCCAACTGGATGAATGAAATGGCTTCGCGGAACAGGACCACGGCGCCGCCCGCCACGCTTCCCGCGACCAGCGACAGGACGACCAGGATCAGGTGGTCGTTCCGGATCAGGCGCCTAAGCCTGAGCAGCATGCGGGCATAAGTGAAACGGGTTGGGGCGCTGACCATCGCTTGCCTGCGAACAATTCAATTGATTCAAGCGATTATAAGGGCGATGTGTGAATAGAATCTTTCGTCCCTGGGGCGGCGGCCGGTTACTCCAGAAAGGCCCTGAGAACGAGGAAAATCCCCCCGGCGAGGACGGCCGAAAGAGGAACCGTGATCAACCACGCGGCGAGGATGGTCCACAGATGCTGGCGGCGGACCAGCTTGCGGCGCTGGGCCTTTTCCAGCGGCGGCAGGAGGTCCCATTTCGAGGGCGTTTCGGGCGCTTTCCGGATGCGCCCGTGATTGATGTGGGTGCGTCTCGCCGTTTGCCACTCGCGGTAGAACCCGACGCCGAAAATGGCGCCGATGGCGATGTGGGTGGAACTGACCGGGAGCCCGAGCGCCGACGCGATAATTACCGTGATCGCCGCCGACAGCGCCACGCAAAAGGCCCGCATGGGGTTCATGCGGGTAATCTGGGTGCCGACGGTGCGGATCAGCTTCGGGCCGAACAACATAAGCCCCATGGTGATGCCGGCGGCGCCGACGAACAGCACCCAGAAAGGAATCTCCACCTGGGCGGCGACGGCACCGGTTTCGGCGCTCGATACGATGGCGGCCAAGGGGCCGACGGCATTGGCGACGTCGTTGGCCCCATGGGCGAAGGACAACAGCGCCGCGGCGCAGATCAACGGCAGGTGGAAAAGGGTGCGGATCGACTTGTTGCGGTTTTCCATGCCTTCGGCGCGCCGGGCGATCAGCGGCCTGACGATAAACCAGGTGACGGCGAAGACCATGGCGCCGAGGGCGATCACGGTTTCCGGGCCCGGCCTCCAGACTTTCTTCAGCCCCTTCATCACCAGGTAGGAAGAGAAGATCCCGGCCATCAGCGCCACCAGCACCGGCACCCACCGCTTGGCGGCGGCGACCTTGTCCGGCTGATAGATGATATAGGATTTGACGAAGGCCAGGAAAAGAGCGGCGACGATTCCCCCCAGAACCGGAGAGATCACCCAGCTTATGGCGATTTTCCCCATTATCCCCCAGTTGACGATGCCAAACCCGGCCGCCGCGATTCCGGCGCCGATGACGCCACCGACGATGGAGTGCGTCGTCGATACCGGCGCCCCGACCCAAGTCGCGAAATTGATCCAAAGTGCCGCCGCCAACAGGGCCGACATCATGGCCCAGATGAAAATCGTGGTATCGGGCATCAGGCTTGGGTCGATGATGCCCTTGGAGATGGTATTCACCACGTCGCCACCGGCGATAAAGGCGCCGGCGGATTCGAAGATGGCGGCGATGATCAGCGCCCCCATCATGGTCAGCGACTTGGCGCCGAACGCCGGGCCGACGTTGTTGGCGACGTCGTTGGCGCCGATGTTGAGCGCCATGTAGCCGCCGATGACGCCGGCGGCGACGATGAAGCCCTGGTTTTCGGCGCCCGCCGTGATGGCGTTGGCGGCGACCCAGACGATGGCAAGGAAAATGGCCGCGAGACCGATGGCGGTCATGGGCTTCGCCGTCAGGCGCACCGCCGTTTCGATGCTGACGAGTTTGTTCAGGTCCTTGGAGAGAGTTTCTTTATACATGCCTCTTTGGTCTCCGCTTTCCGGTCATAAGGGCCGGGATTCACGTAGGGAAAGGAACCGGGGGACGGCCGGTATCGGGATTAAAGGAAAAAGGGAAAATGCGGGCCCGGGATGAAAATGATGCGTTCATCTCGATGGGGTTTCCCGGAACCAGAAGCATATCAAGCGGGAATTACCCCGGATCGCGGCCTGAGCCAAGAACTATTTTTGGCCCCTCAGACGGGAGTGCTGGGCTTGGCTTTGAAACCGATGGAGCGGCCCGCCTGGACGGGGCGGGGAAGGGCGGACTGGGCCTTCGCCAGGGCTTCGATTCGCCTGACCGCCGCTTCCGGCAGCGGCGAGGCGCGCCGGGTTTTCATGTCCACGTGCAGGATCATCAGTTCGTTGGTGGCGGCCAGGCCGCCGAGGCCTCCCTTCCCGTCAAGGCGGTACATGTGGTGAAAGATATGCAGCCGCTTGGCGTCATGACCCAGGAGCCGGGTGGTGACGCCCAGTTCTTCCCCCGCATGGACCTCGTCCTCGTAGGTTACATGGGCCTCGACGACGAACACCGAGTTATCGGTGGCCTCACGGTAGTCCTTGCCGATACCGGCGGTGCTCAAAAACACGTCCGTGGCGTGGTCGAACACCATGACGTAATAGGCGACGTTCATGTGGCCGTTAAAATCGACCCATTCAGGGAGCGCGGTTTCGGTGTGCGAAATCCCGGGCGCGGGCGTGCCGTCGGGCGTGTTGTCGGACGGGCTGTCGGTCATGGGGGCCTCCTTTTTGATCCGCTCTTGCTTGTCGGGGAACGGCGTCTCGGCCAATATGCGGGATGGAGCCCCCTCAGTGGATAAAATCTAGCCTATGGTATCCATACGATCCCCTCTCCCGGTTTCTCGGCAGGAGAGCGCCCGTAGGCGATGCGGGCACATCGTCAAGGGGGCTCGACGCTCCGAGAAGCCGGGCTATGGGACCCCCAAAGGGCCCAGGGGGGCGGCTCCCCAAGCCCACCGGACGCGTTGCCCGATGCTTGTGATGCGCCAGCATCACTGCGCATCGCGCGCCTTTCCGGATGAACTTGGGAAGCCGTCGTAAGAGGTCCCTAGGCTGGATTCTATCCACTGCCCTTCAAACCTTCCTTCAACGGGCGTAAGAATTTGTCGTAGGCCTTGGCCCGGCCGATGGCGGATTTGTATATCGGCTTGCGCACCTGCCAGTTGGACGCCGTGAACACCATCCGCTTCGATTGATGGAAGTCCAGGCACACCGGGTCCCACTCAAGGCCCAGAAACTCGATCAACCGGCGGCTGACTTTTTCCTGGTCGCCGATCAGGTCCTCGTAATCGACGCTTAGGATCGGCAACGACAAGACGCCTTGCCAGTGATCCATCAGCCGCTCGTGGGCCCGGTGATAACGGCCGATGTCGGCCAGATCGCAGGCCCATTCATGGGCGGCGGTGAAATACTGGCGGAAACACGACAACCCGGTATCCAGGGCGTCGCGGCGGCAATGAACGACGCGGGCGCCGGGAAACATTAACTGAATCCGGCCGAGAGTGAGGAAGTTGAAGGGCGTCTTGTCGATGATCCGGGCGGCGTCTTCGGCCTGGTCGCGCAGCCGCGCCAAGTATTCCGCCGCCTGGCCGGCCAGGCCCTTTTCACCGGCCCCGGCTCCGGCGTTGTCACTGTCACTATCACCGTCACCGTCGTCGCCGCAAAGGACGCGGATCAGGTCGATTTCCCCCTTGCCGATGACCTCCGGATGGCTGGCGGCGATCTGTTCGACCAGGGTGGTGCCGGATCGCGGCATGCCGACGATGAATACCGGCTGTTCGGTCGCATTACCCCCTCCCCGGCCCTGATCGAAGGTTTCGGCGCAAAAGGCCGAAATGATGCCGTCCACCCGTTGGTCGAATTCGTCGGCATCGAAAGTGCGCCCGCCTCGGGCCAGTTGATCCTTGCGGAGCCGGTTGCCGGCCTCGAAATCGGCGAACGCGGTTTCATAATCGCCCTTCTGGTCGCCGATCTCGCCGAGGGCGAAATGGATCAAGGTGCGGTCGGACTCGAGTATTCTTTTGTCGTCCAAAACCTCGCGCAGGTCGGTGACGTCGTCCTCGCTGATGTCGGCGCCGGCGGCGGTAGCCAGGTTGTATTGGGCGATGCCCAGCCCCGGTTTGGCTTCGACCGCCTGTTTGAAGTTTTCGACCGCCTCCTCCAGCCGCCCCGCCGCCAGCAACAACACCCCCAATCCGGCCCGGGCCTCGGGGAGGCCGTCGTTGGCATCGAGAATTTTCCGGTATTCGGCCTCGCCGCCTTCGACATCCCCGGCCTTGAACATGACGCCTGCCAAGTTCAGGTGCGCATCCAGGTATCCCCGCCGGCAGCGAAGCGCGCCCCGAAAGGCCCCCTTGGCGGCTTCCCAGTCCTCCTTGGCCTTGAAGACGTTGCCGAGGCTGTTGTGGGCTTCGGCGTATTGGGGGTTGAGGCCGATGGCCTGGCGGCAATTTTCCTCGGCCGCTTCCAGGTCGCCCGACTGGCGCAGCGCCGTGCCCAGATTGGCCCGCGCCATGGCGTTGTCCGGCGCTATCCTGATTGCCGCCTGATAGGCCTCGATGGCTTCCGGCACCTCGCCCCGGCGCAGTTTGAGGTTGCCGAGGTTGATGTGGGCCTCGAGGTAATCCGGATTGACCTCGATGGCCTTCAAGCCGGATTCAAGGGCCTCGTCCAACCGGCCCTGGACCTCCAGCGCCACCGCCAGATTGTTGTGGGCCTCGGCATAATCGGGCTTCATTTCGAGGGCGTGGCGCGAGGAGGCTTCGGCCTCCAGGGGCCGGCCGAGAAGGTTCATGATGGCGCCGCAATTGGCATGCAGGGCCGGGTCGTCGTCGTTGCGGGTAATGGCTTCGAGGATCATTTCACCGGCATCCTCGATGTGGCCCTGCCGATAGGCGATCAGGGCCAGCATGTGAAAGGCCTCGGCGTTGTGGTTGTCGCGCTCGGTCACGGCGCGGAACTCGATTTCCGCGTTCGCCAGGTCGCCGCCTTCGAGGCTGGCCCGGGCCTTTTGCAAAAGCCCCTTTGCCGTGGGATCGGACTTCAGGGCGCGTTTCGCCTGCTGGCGTTGTTTGCGCCGTTCCTTGCGGTTCATCGGTTCATTCCATGACTCGACAATATTGAGAATGGCCCCCAGGGAATTATCTCGAATTGTCTTGAATTGTCTTGGCCGCCGTTTGTCTCTAAACAGAAGGCAAGCGTGCTCATGCGGGCCGCATCTTAATGGCCAGGGAAAGACGATGCCAGCCGCCTCGGACGATAATCGGGAAAACGACAGCGGTTTGGAGACGGCGAAACTGCTTTTGGATATCGGCGCCGTCAACTTCCGCCCCGAACAGCCCTATACCCTGACCGCCGGCTGGGCCAGCCCGGTCTATATCGACTGCCGGCGGATGATATCGTTTCCCGAGGCGCGTCGGCGGATCATCGAACTGGCCGGCGAAAAACTGGAAACCGCCATCGGCTTCGACAACATCGATGCCGTCGCCGGCGGCGAGACGGCGGGTATCCCCTACGCCGCCTGGATCGCCGAAGCCCGGTCCAAGCCGATGCTGTACGTGCGCAAGAAGCCCAAGGGTTTCGGCCGCGACGCCCAGATCGAAGGACACCTGGAACCAGGCCAGCGGGTGCTGCTGGTCGAGGACCTGGCCACCGACGGCGGCTCGAAGGTGATTTTCGTCGATGGGCTCCGCGACGCCGGTGCCGAGGTTACCGACATCTTCGTGATCTTTTTCTACGGCGCCTTTCCCGGCGCCGAGGAAACCATGGCCGGCCTCGGCGTCGCCCTTCATTACCTGGCGACCTGGAACGATGTCTTGAAAGCGGCCGGGGAAGGCCAATATTTCGATCAGGCCGCCATCGACGGGGTGCGCGACTTTCTCGACGATCCCGTGCAATGGTCGAAAGCCCACGGCGGCCGGGACGCCGGTTGAAGCGCTCAACGATTTGCCCAAGGGAGGGAACCCATGATCCAGCGTCTTTCCATCGTTTCGCTGTTCCTGGCGCTCTTGTCCGCCACGCCTGCCGGGGCCGCCGGACCCCTGGTCGATGCGGCCTGGGTCAAGGCCAACATCGCCACCGATAACGTCGTCTTCCTGGACCTGCGTGGAAACCCCCGCGCCTTTCAGGCCGCCCACATTCCCGGCGCCCGGTGGACGTCTTACGGACGCCACGGCTGGCGGGCCAAAATCAAGAACGTCCCCGGCATGTTGCCGCCGACGGCCAAGCTGGAAGCCCTGATCGGGCGCTTCGGCATCGGCTTCAAGTCGGTTTACGCCTTCACGGATTGCCCGGAAATCCACTCTGGGGATGAGCATTTTGCCATTGAGTCTTTCGTATGGCCGAAGGGAATTCCATCCGCTAACTAACACTGAGCCAGACGAGACCGAGCTCATGTTACCCGTCCGGCATGATGACATTTCCGCAATCGACGACATCACAGCCGGTCTGCGCGGCCTCGGCCCGAGAGCACTGCTGTTCTTGCGGGAACTTGACGAGATCTCATGGTCGGTTGAAGGAGCAGCTTCCGGTTTCTACATTCGCAGCAAGCCAGAGAGGCTTGCGGAAAATGCGCGCAAGGTGACGCTGATAGGGGAGCAGGGCGGCGTTCGGGACGTGACTGAGTATACTTGGCTGATTTTCTCGCGAGACATTTACGCCGAGGGTGGTGAAAAACCAGGCGATGTCGAAATCGCTTTCGCTCTTTCCGGCTGGGATACACTTGATTCCATGTCGGTGCGCCGCGTCGATGATTCAAAGCTCGTTGTCTTTTTCCCCACCATTGTAACAACGGACCTGGGTTTCCTT
>JADFNT010000060.1 GCA_022563215.1 Pseudomonadota bacterium | reverse complement strand
GCGACCATCATGACCGACCCGTCGATGGCCGACGCCACCTATATCGAGCCGATCACCCTCGACATGCTGGAGCTCATCATCGCCAAGGAAAGGCCCGACGCCCTGCTGCCGACCATGGGCGGGCAGACCGGGCTCAACGCCGGCATCGAGCTGGCGGAGAAGGGGATCCTGGAGAAATACGGGGTCGAGATGATCGGCGCCAAGGCCGACGTCATCGCCAAGGCCGAGGACCGGCTGCAATTCCGCGACGCCATGGAGAAGATCGGCCTCGAATGCCCGAGAAGCCGCCTCGCTACCTCACCGGAAGAAGCGAGGGCGGCGCTCGACGCCATCGGCCTGCCGCTGATCATCCGCCCGTCGTTTACCCTCGGCGGCATCGGCGGCGGCATCGCGGCGACGGAAGAGGAGTTCGAGAAGTTCGTCGAGACCGGCCTCGATGCGTCGCCGGTCGGCCAGGTGCTGGTCGAGGAATCGGTACAGGGGTGGAAGGAGTTCGAGATGGAGGTGGTCCGCGACCACGCCGATAACTGCATCATCGTGTGCTCCATCGAAAACGTCGATCCCATGGGCGTGCACACGGGCGATTCGATCACCGTGGCCCCGGCGCTGACCCTGACCGACAAGGAATACCAGATCATGCGCAACGCCTCGATCGCGGTGCTGCGCGAGATCGGCGTCGATACCGGCGGCTCCAACGTCCAGTTCGCCGTCAACCCGGAAACCGGAAAATTGCTGATTATCGAGATGAATCCGAGAGTCAGCCGATCCTCGGCCCTGGCATCCAAGGCGACCGGCTTTCCCATTGCCCGTGTGGCGGCGAAGCTCGCCATCGGCTATACCCTCGACGAACTGATGAACGACATCACCGGCGTCACCCCGGCCTCCTTCGAGCCGACCATCGACTACGTGGTCACCAAGATTCCCCGCTTCACCTTCGAGAAGTTCCCCGGCACCGAGGCGCTGCTGACCAGCTCGATGAAATCCGTCGGCGAGGCCATGGCCATCGGCCGCACGTGGCCTGAGTCTTTGCAAAAGGGCTTGCGGTCGATGGAAACCGGGCTCACGGGCCTCAACGAGGTCGAAATCGAGGGCGGCAAGAAGGGAATGCTGAAGGCCCTGGCCCAGCCCCGGCCCGACCGGGTGCTGGTCATCGCCCAGGCGTTCCGGGCCGGGCTCGCGCGGGGAGATATTCAAAGAGCCAGCCGCTACGACCCCTGGTTCCTGGAACAGATCGAAATGCTCGTCGCCGCCGAGGCCGGGGTGATTGAAAACGGCCTTCCCGATGACGCCGCCGGGCTGCTGGGGCTGAAGATGCTGGGCTTTTCCGACGACAGGCTCGGCGAACTGGCCGGGGTGTCTGCGTCCACCGTCGCCGCCAAGCGCCAGGAATTGTCCGTCAGGCCGGTGTACAAGCGCGTCGACACCTGCGCCGCCGAGTTCCCGTCGCAGACGTCCTACATGTATTCGGCCTACGAAGGCGACGGACTGGGTGAACCGGAATGCGAGGCCGAGCCGTCCGACAGGCCCAAGGTGGTGATCCTCGGCGGCGGCCCGAACCGCATCGGCCAGGGCATCGAGTTCGATTACTGCTGCGTCCATGCCGCCTATGCCCTGAAGGAGATGGGGCTGGAGGCGATCATGGTCAACTGCAACCCGGAAACCGTGTCCACCGACTACGACACTTCCGATAGGCTTTATTTCGAGCCCTTGTGCGCCGAGGACGTGATCGAGCTGATCCGGGTCGAGCAGTCCAACGGCGATTTCCGCGGCGTCATCGTGCAGTTGGGCGGCCAAACGCCGCTGAAGCTCAGCCGCGCGCTCGAGGCCGCGGGCATCCCCATCCTCGGCACCTCGCCGGACGCCATCGACCTGGCCGAGGACCGGGAGCGCTTCCAGGTGCTGCTCAAGGACTTAAGGCTAAAGCAGCCCCATAACGGCCTCGCCCGTTCCCAGGCGGAGGCCGAGAAGGTCGCCGACGCCATCGGCTATCCCCTGGTCATCCGGCCGTCCTACGTCCTCGGCGGCCGGGCCATGGAAATCGTCCACGACCTGAGCGCGCTCAAGCGCTACATGACCGAGGCGGTGCGGGCTTCCGGCGACAGCCCGGTGTTGCTGGATTCGTATTTGCAGGACGCCATCGAGGTCGACGTCGACGCCATCGCCGACGGCAAGGACATCTACGTCGCCGGCATCATGCAGCACATCGAGGAAGCCGGCATCCATTCCGGCGATTCCGCCTGTTCGCTGCCGCCTTATTCCCTCGCCGCCGACGTGATCGCCGAAATGGAGCGCCAGACGGCGATCCTGGCAGGCGCCTTGGGCGTCGTCGGGCTGATGAACGTGCAGTACGCGATCCAGGGCGACGATATCTATATCCTCGAGGTCAACCCCAGGGCCAGCCGCACCGTGCCTTTCGTCGCCAAGGCGACCGGCGTGCCGGTGGCCAAGATCGCGGCCCGGGTGATGGCCGGCGAGACGTTAAAGTCCTTCGGCCTGCCAAAAGCTGCGGTCCAAAACGGCCACGTGGCGGTCAAGGAGGCGGTGTTCCCGTTCGCCCGCTTCCCCGGCGTCGATATCATCCTCGGCCCGGAAATGAAGTCCACCGGCGAGGTCATGGGCATCGACGCCGATTTCGGGCGCGCCTTCGCCAAGTCGCAGTTGGGCGCCGGCAACGGGTTGCCGATGGCGGGCACGGTCTTCATCTCGGTCAAGGACAAGGACAAGGACGCGGCGGCGGCGGTAGCCAAGGGGCTTTCCGGGCTCGGCTTCGACCTGCTGGCCACCGGCGGCACCCAGGCCTTCCTGGCCGCCAAGGGGCTGGAGGTCAAGCGGGTCAACAAGGTGCTCGACGGCGCGCCGCACTGCGTCGACGCCATCACCGGGGGCGGCGTGCAACTGGTCATCAACACCACCGAGGGCGCCCAGGCCATCGCCGACTCGTACTCCATCCGGCGCTCGGCCCTGGTCCACAACATCCCGCACTACACCACCATGGCCGGCGCCCAGGCGGCGCTGCTCGCCATCGAGGCGATGGCCCAGGGCAGCCTTGAAGTGGCGCCTTTGCAGGCTTACTTTGAAAAATCGTTCTGATTCGACGCCATTTGCCAGGAAGCCTGTTGATGGAAAAAGTACCGATGACCGCCGAGGGGCTGGCCACTCTTGAGGAAGAGCTCAAGCGGCTGAAAGAGGAGCGCCCGCTGATCTCCAAGGCGATCGGCATCGCCCGCGAACACGGCGACTTGAAGGAAAACGCCGAATACCACGCCGCCAAGGAACGCCAGGGGCTCGTCGAGGCGCGGCTGAAGGATATCGAAGGCATCATCAGCCACGCCCAGGTCATCGACCCGTCGACCCTGTCGGGCGATACGGTCAAGTTCGGGGCGACGGTGAAGGTGATCGACGAGGAAACCGGCGATGAAAGCACGTACCGGATCGTCGGCATGTACGAGGCCGACGCCAAGAGCGGCAGCCTTTCCGTGGGCTCGCCCCTGGCCCGGGCGCTGATCGGCAAGACCATCGGCGATTCGGTCGAGGTCACCACGCCGAAGGGCAACAAGTTCTACGAAATCGCCGGGGTGGAGTTTAAGTAGGGGGTTGGCGACCTGCGGTCTCCTCTTCGCTCAACTCTTTACCCACTGTCTACATAATATGGCAAAGCGCAAAGGAACTCCTTTCTTACGAGGTCGCCGGAAGTGCATTTTCTGTGGTGGGTTCGGCGTGAATAAAGAACATGTCTTTGGAAAATGGCTAAAGCCATATTTTCCCCGCGACGAACATTCAACACACACTTTTGGCACGGTTGGGCCAAGCGCTATTTGGGGCATACCCAAAATCAAAGAAAATGTCCGCCAAGGCCACGTTGGAACTTCGAAAGTTAAAGTTGCTTGCAAAAACTGTAATGGCGGCTGGTTGGGAACCATGGAGGAAACGGTCAAACCAATTCTTATTCCATTGTTCACCTGTGAAAGAACAAACCTTTCACCCGAGCATCAAAAAATACTCGCAACATGGGTATCCAAAACAGCCATGACTTCCGAATACGCCAACCCTCGGGAAGATGGTATCAGCCAAGAGGAAAGAGAGTGGCTAATGAACAAACTTGAGCCACCACCCCATTGGGTTGTCTGGATCGCAAATTATAGCGGTGGTGATTGGAGTGAACTTGGCGCTATTCAAAACCGGGGTAATTTACAGGCCTCTCCCATCAGCGGTCCAAATGTCATCAAGTATTATGTGCATGCGACGACTTTCGGAATGGGCCGTGTTGTTTTTCTCGTCGTGGGCTCCACCTGGGAGGCTATTCCAGAAATCTTCGGCGGACTCGAAGGTCGAGGAATGCTCCGGCTTTGGCCCCCCATCCCCCGTTCTATCCTTTGGCCCCCGTTCGAGGCTGTTGGCGACCCCCAAGTCAATGCTATGGCAAATATCCTCACCGAATCTGGAAGATTCGATAATTCCCTTAATCCGCTGGCAAAGTGGACTTACGCCATGTAGTGGATTGATTGATGCCACAGCTATTACCACCGATCCGACCCCCCTTGACAAACGGCATTGAATGTTCTATATTTGTTCTTTCTCCTTTGGCGCTGCCGGAGGCTGCTCTTTGACATTGTGAATAGGAATAACTCGAACCCCGCCGGTGGCGTCGGTTTGTCGCGTCTTGGTTTTAGTCCCTGTCAGGCCCCTTGATAGTCCGGGGGCCTTCCGCGCCTCTTGGTTTTAAATGCTTACCTTTGTTTACCAATGCTGACCAATGCGTACTTTCCGGCCAGAATTTTCCATAATACGGAATGGCGGCCCGCATCAACGGGCAGGCCCCTGTCCGACTTTGTTTGCTATACTGCCGCCATGATTGAATGGGTCTTGGTTTTTACCCTTAGCGGCACGCCGCCGGGAATCGATAACACGGTAAGCGGGTTTTCATCCCGGGCCGAATGCGCCGAGGCGGCGCGGGAATTCGTAAAAGCCTATCCGAGGTTCCAGTTCTTTCCCGACGACCGCGAATTTCTATTTGATTACGCCGTCGTTAAGCCGGTGGTGCGGTGCGTCGAGGATCGGGGAAATCCTTTCTCAACCGGCAAGTAGTCCAAGCCGTTTTTCCGACAGTTTTTTTTATAATGCGGCATCCCGCCTAACGGGCTTCCGCTTGCTCTTTGACATTGTGAATAGGAATAACTCGAACCCCGCCGGTGGCGTCGGTTTGCCGTGCCTGCGTTTGAAAATGTCTACGAATGTGGACGAATGTGGACGAATGCGGACGAATGCGGACATTCCGGTGGGAATTTTCCATAATACGGAATGACGGCCCGCCTCGATCGGCAAGCCCCATTCCGGCTTCGCGGCGAAGGCAAGGACGTTGTTTGCCGGAATTGATATACTGCCGCCATGACCCCCCGCTTGAGGCTCCCGATCCTGATCGCGGCCCTCGTCCCGGCCCTCGCCGTGGCCATGGCATGGGGGCTGTCCGCCGCCCGCGCCGCGCCCCTGGCGCCGGACGCCAAATGCCAAAAGCCCCAGGTCAAATCGAAAATGGTCTACGGGCGCGAAAAGGTCTCCTATGACTTGGAGCGTCAGGCGAATTTCCGCTCCGCGGGCAAGCCGCTGGGCTGGTACTATGCCACCGACGAAGTCGGTTACCGGATGCAAATCCAGGGCGGCTGCCTGAAAAGCCTCGACATCAAGGTCAAGGTGTTCCCGGTGATCCAACTCCGCAGCATCTACAAGAAGAAAACGAAAAAGTGCGCCCGCCAAAGCATCCTCGAACACGAACGCCGCCACAGCAAGGTCGCCAAGCGGGAATTCAAGAAACTAGGCAACGACATCAAGAAAGTCGCCATCAGGCTGTTCACCGGCAAAAGCGCGCCCGACCCCAATACCGTGGCCGCGGCCCTCAACGGCGAGCTCGACAAGGGCCTCTACAAGCGTTTCCGGAAAAAGTACAAAGCCGCCCAGGACCGGTTTCACGACGACCTGGCGCAGGCCAGGATCATCCGCAAGAAATGCAGGTTGGTGAAACGCAAGCGGTATTAGCACGTCAAGTTTGAATGGAATCATTCGGACTTGGGGTGCTGGTTGCGGGGTATGCCGCAACCCGCCGCGTAGCGGGCGTAAGCCCCCGGGCACATGAACTGGCGTCTGAACGCAGAATTGATCGTGTGGGCACGATCAAATCCGAAACGCTATAGAGGGCTTAGGTCTCTTCGGTTCCGCCGTCCGCGTCTTCGGAATCCCCGGTATCGATGGGCACCCCCGGCTCCGACTTGGCGGCGCGGATGGACAGCGCCGACTTGACGTGGCTGACGTTGGGCGCCGCCGTCAGCTTGGTGGTCAGGAACTCCTGATAGGCGTCCCAGTCGGCGGCCACCACCTTGAGCAGGAAATCCGTCTCGCCGGCCAGCATGTAGCACTCGCGCACCTCGGGCCAGCCGCGCACCGTGGCCTCGAAGGCCTCCAGGTCCGGCTCCGCCTGCGACGAAAGCCCGACCTGGGCGAAGACGGTGACGTGGAAGCCGAGCGACTTGGAATCCAGGTCGGCGTGGTAGCCGAGGATAAAGCCGGCTTCCTCCAGGGCCCGGACGCGCCTCAGGCACGGCGGCGCCGAAATGCCGGCGCGGCGCGACAGCTCGACATTGGTGATGCGGCCATCGGCCTGAAGGTCGTGGAGGATGCGGCGGTCGATCCGGTCGAGCTTGACCCGTTGCATGATTCGTTCCCTGTCGGCCCGTCAAGCGAAATATTATTACAAAATTATCTTACCCAAACAGACGCGGCAAGCGAAACCGGTTTTCGGTCCCCGGTCTTTTTTGATACCCCGTTTTCTGTCCTTAAAAAAAACCACAAAGGCACCAAGAACCCGTCGAACGTTTTTAAGGTCTTGGCGTCTTGGTGGTTGGAATTCTTAAGTCCGCCGCCGCTTGCCTCGCCGCCCGGGTGTTCTTAATCTTAGGGAACCTTTTGGAGAACCCCCCATGGCGGACACCCACCATTCGAAAGTGCTGATCGTCGGCTCCGGCGCCGCCGGCTACACGGCCGCCATTTATGCCTCGCGCGCCAACCTGAAACCGGCCCTGGTGCGCGGCATTCAGCCGGGCGGGCAGTTGACCATCACCACCGACGTCGAAAACTACCCGGGCTTCGCCGAGACGGTCCAGGGGCCGTGGCTGATGGATCAAATGCATGAACAGGCTAAAAACGTCGGCACGGAAATGTTCGAGGATACCATCGTCGAGGCCGACCTATCGGCGCGGCCGTTCCGGGCGGTGGGCGATTCCGGCAACCTTTACACCGCCGACACGCTGATCATCGCCACCGGCGCCAGCGCCCGCTGGCTGGGGCTGGAAAGCGAGCAGAAGTTTTCCGGCTATGGGGTTTCGGCGTGCGCCACCTGCGACGGGTTCTTCTTCCGCGAAAAGCCGGTGGCGGTCATCGGCGGCGGCAACACGGCGGTCGAAGAGGCGCTGTTCCTGACCAATTTCGCCACCAAGGTGTCGCTGATCCACCGCCGCGACGAACTCAGGGCCGAGAAGATCCTCCAGGATCGCCTGTTCAGGAACGACAAGATTGAACCGGTCTGGGACAGCGTGCTCGAAGAAGTCCTGGGCACCGACGACCCGCCCGGCGTCACCGGGGCCCGGATCAAGAACGTCAACACCGGCGAGGTTTCGGAATTGAGCGTCGAGGGGATCTTCATCGCCATCGGCCACGACCCCAATACGGAACTGTTCAAGGGCCAGTTGGACATGGACGATGACGGCTACATCATCACCGCGCCCGACAGCACCGCGACCAGCGTCCCCGGGGTGTTCGCCACCGGCGATGTCCAGGACAAGGTCTTCCGCCAGGCGGTGACCGCCGCCGGCACCGGCTGCATGGGGGCGCTGGAGGCCGAACACTTCCTGGCCGAGAACCCGGCCGAGGCCGAGGTGGCCGAAGACCGAAACGGCGGCGCCGCTTCGCCTTGTTTGGCCGGCCATGGGGATCCAGAGGGCGAATGAGGGGTTTTGAATGGACTGGGACAAGCTGCGCATCTTTCACGCCGTCGCCGATGCCGGAAGCTTCACCCGCGCCGGCGAGGGGCTGAACCTCAGCCAGTCGGCCGTCAGCCGCCAGATTTCGACCCTCGAAGACAGCCTTCAGGTAAAGCTGTTCCACCGCCACGCCCGCGGCCTGAAGCTGACCGAACAGGGCGACCGGCTGTTCCGTACCGCGCACGAGGTGTTCGCCAAGCTGGCCATGGCCGAGGCCCGCATCGCCGAAAGCAGGGAACGCCCCCAGGGGCCGCTGAAGATCACCACCACGGTCGCCTTAGGGTCCATATGGCTGACGTCGC
>JADFNT010000395.1 GCA_022563215.1 Pseudomonadota bacterium | reverse complement strand
GGCACGCCCCGGTTCCGCATCTATCGATCCGACGACATTATCGGCGCCCAGGTCGGCGGCGCGGTGAAGAACGTGCTCGCCATCGGCTGCGGCATCGTCGAAGGGCGCGGCCTCGGCGACAATGCCAAGGCGGCGCTGATGACCCGCGGGCTGGCGGAAATCGTCCGCCTCGGCCTGGCCAAGGGCGCCAAGGCCGAAACCCTGATGGGGCTGTCGGGCATCGGCGATCTGGTGCTGACGTGCAACGCCATGCAGTCGCGCAATTTTTCCCTCGGCGTCGCGCTGGGCCAAGGCGAGGCCCTCGACGGCATTCTGGCCGCCCGTACCTCGGTGGCCGAGGGCGTTTTCAGCGCCGCGTCGGTTAGCGAGCTGGCCGGGAACTTAAGCGTCGACATGCCGCTGTCCGTGGCCGTTGACGGAATCCTCAATCACTCCGCCGACATCGACGCCACCATCGAGGACCTGCTGGCGCGGCCGACCGGAGCCGAGCAATAGTCCTTTCCATCGCCAAATCTTCAAGGAGCCAAAACCATGCATTTCGTCATTTCGTGCGTCGACAAACCTGGCCAGCCCGGGCTGCGCCAGGACAACCGGGCCGATCACCTCGATTACCTGGGAAGCCACGCCGAGCGGATCGTCGCCGCCGGCCCGACCCTGGGCAACGACGATGCGCCGAACGGCAGCGTGCTGGTGATGGAATTCGACGATCGGGCCCAGGCCCAGGCTTTTGTCGATAATGACCCCTACGCCAAGGCCGGTGTCTTCGAAAGCGTTTCCATCAAGCCGTGGAAGAAGGTGTTCCCGAAGGAATGAGCGAACCGGCGCCGCTTTGCCGTCTCGACGACATCCCGGACGGCGGTTCCAACGGGTTCTATGCCGATACGACAGACGGCGCGGACGGGCGGCTTCTTTATATGGCGATCAGGCGGGGTAATGAAGTGTTCGTCTATGAAAACAGGTGCCCACACACTGGTCTTCCCTTGGATTTCCAACCGGGGCGGTTTTTGACCGCCGATGGTGCCTTGATCCAGTGTTCCAACCACGGGGCGCGGTTCCGGATCAAGGACGGATTTTGCGTTTCCGGGCCGTGCGAGGGCGATAGTCTTAAAGCCGTGAAAACGGAAATTCGCGACGGCCACTTGTACCTTTTGTAATATTTGCGATAATTTCAGCAATCGAAAATAAACCCCCGTTTCTGGATCGTTGTTGGAAAAGACGGCGGAA
This sequence comes from Pseudomonadota bacterium, assembly GCA_022563215.1. Lineage (GTDB taxonomy): Bacteria > Pseudomonadota > Alphaproteobacteria > Rhodospirillales > Casp-alpha2 > Casp-alpha2. The sequence goes on along the minus strand of JADFNT010000395.1, from coordinate 857 downwards.
AATAAGGGGGCCAATGATAACGGGGAGGTTTTTTTTATGAGCGACGATAAAGTTTTTCCGGTCCCCGACGCAGTCGCGGCCGAAGCCCACATCAACAACGACCAATACCTTGAAATGTACAAGAACTCGATCGAGGACCCGGAAGGGTTCTGGGGCGAGCACGGCAAGCGCATCGATTGGATCAAGCCTTATACCAAGGTCAAGGACGTCAATTTCGAGGCGCCCAATGTGTCCATAAAATGGTACGAGGGCGGTACCCTGAACGCGTCCGCCAACTGCATCGACCGCCACCTGGAAAGCCGCGGCGATCAGGTCGCCATCATTTGGGAAGGCGACGACCCCGGCGACGACAAGAAGATCACCTATAAGGAACTTCACGAACACGTCTGCCGGTTCGCCAACGCCATGAAGGCGCGCGGCATCAAGAAGGGCGATGTGGTCACCATCTACATGCCGATGATCCCCGAGGCCGCCTTTGCCATGCTGGCCTGCGCGCGCATCGGCGCCATTCATTCCGTCGTCTTCGGCGGTTTTTCGCCCGAAGCCCTAGCCGGCCGCATCAACGATTGCGATTCCAACTGCGTGATTACCGCCGACGAAGGCATTAGGGCGGCCAAGCCGATCCCGTTGAAGGCCAACACCGACGCCGCGTGCGAAAAATGCCCCTCGGTGGAAACCGTTTTCGTGGTGACAAGAACCAAGGCCGACATCAACTGGGTCGAAGGCCGCGACGTGCGCTATGAAGAGGCGGTTTCGGAAGCCTCGCCCAATTGCGAGCCGGAGGAAATGGACGCCGAGGATCCGCTGTTCATCCTCTATACGTCGGGCTCCACCGGCAAGCCCAAGGGCGTGCTCCA
>JADFNT010000394.1 GCA_022563215.1 Pseudomonadota bacterium | reverse complement strand
TGGAACCGGCCCAGCCGGAGCCCAGGCAAACGGGGCTTGCCCTGCCCGACAAACCGTCGATCGCGGTCATGGCGTTCAACAACCTGAGCGGCGACCCCGAACAGGAATACTTCTCGGACGGCATGACCGAAGACATCATCACCGACCTTTCCAAGGTGTCCGGGTTGTTTGTCATCGCCCGAAATTCATCGTTCGCCTACAAGGGCCGGGCGGTGAACCTGTCCGATGTGGGGCGCGAACTGGGGGTGCGCTACATATTGGAAGGCAGTGTCCGGAAAGCCGGCGGGCGGATTCGCATCAATGCCCAGTTGATCGACGCAACCACCGGCGGCCATGTTTGGGCGGAACGTTTCGACCGCGAGGTCGCCGACATCTTCACCTTGCAGGACGAGGTCACGCGGAAAATCGTCTCGGCGCTTGCCGTCAAACTGAAACCCGAGGAGCAGAAGCGGCTTGCCCGCAAGATGGTCATCGACCCGGCGGCCTATGACCTGTTTTTGCGCGGGCTTGAACGCTTGCGGCGGTTTACGCCGGAAACCAACGTCGAAGCGCGGGATTTCTTCCAACAGGCGATGATGACCGACCCGCGCTACGCGCGCGCGGTCAGCGGAATTGGTTTTACCCATGCCCTGGACGTGTTCCTCGGCGCCGACGTCGATGCGACGGAAACGCTGCAAAAGGCGGAGCGCTACGCAACGGCGGCGGTCGAGCTGGACGACACGATCCCGCAGGTCTACTTCGGCATCAGCTTTATTTACACCCGCCTCAAGCGTTTCGACGACGCCGTGGCGGCGAGCCGGCGGGCCATCGAACTGGACACCAATTACGCCGATGGGTACTCGCAGCTTGCCGCGGCATTGATTCAGGCCGGCCGGCCGGAAGAAGGCCTTGAGACGATCAGGAAAGCGATCCGGCTCAATCCGGACCTGCCGTTCTTTTATCTTGATGTGCTGGGACGCGCCAATTTCATGCTTGGCCGATACGACGACGCCGCGAAGGCCTATGCGAAGGTCATCGAACGCAACCCGGCCTTCATCAGCGCCCATCGCGGCCTGGCCGCGTCCTACGCCTATCTGGGCAAGATGGACGAGGCGGAATGGCAGGCCGACGAGGTGCTGGCCCTGCGACCGGACTTCTCCCTCGAAAAGGAGCGCCAGACCAACCCCTTCAAGCGGCCCGAGGACACGAAACGCTATATCGAGGGCCTGCGCCGGGCCGGCCTGCCGGAGTGAAGTGGGGTCCTGCCTGGCGTTGCGGGTCGGCTTTTCTTGATTTCCATCAAGGTTGTTTATAGGTCTTTGCCTTAACCTTCTATGGATACCGGGTGTTAAACCGGTCTTACTTGATTTAAGGAGCATCCGATGGCTTTTCTTCCCGGCTTGAAAACATCGCTTCTTTGTTTCGTTGCCGCCGCGGCCCTGGCGGCCGCCGCCACGCCAACGTATGCGGATCACGTCAAAAGCAGCGTCCCGTTTACCGGCGGTCATGGGGTGAGGCTTGTCATGCCGCTGATGAACCCGGCGCGCGGCAAGGCGCTTTTCGTTGCCAAGGGTTGCGTGGCGTGTCACGCCATCAACGGCGTCGGCGGCCATGACGCGCCGGGCATGGACGCCCATAAAATGACCGACAAGCTGATGAACCCCTTCGATTTCGCCGCCAAGATGTGGAACCATGCCCCGGCCATGATCGCCGCCCAGGAAGACGCCTTCGGCGAACAAATCTTTTTCACCGGCGAGGAACTGGCCGATATCATCGCCTTCATCCATGACGACGGCGCCCAGCATGCGTTCACCGAAAAAGACCTGACCCCCGAAGCCAGGAAGATGATGCAGCACGAACACGGCGGGCAGCCGGCGCCAGAGAAACACGCCGATGAAATCGGCCATGAGGATTCTCCCGCCGCCAAACCGGGCCACCCCCACGCGCCCGGCGCCAAGCCCCATAAGGACTGACCCGGGAACACTAACTCATTGATTTTACGCAAATACGTCGTCGCAAGCGGTTCCGCTTGCTCGGGATTTGCTCTATCGCGGGAAAATCCCAAGGCCCGATTGCGCCTCCTGGGCGGCTTTGGGATACTCGCGG
>JADFNT010000393.1 GCA_022563215.1 Pseudomonadota bacterium | reverse complement strand
CCGATGGGCGGAAGGTCGCCGCGGTATTCCTGGTCCGGTTTCTTGACCTTGACGAGGACGCCGCCGGGGCCGTCGAGGCGCAATTTGCGGACTTCGTTCAGCAAGGCGTCGGTCCCGTTTTCGTCTTCCACCGCCAGGACTTGCCCCAATTGGGCGACGGCCCCTTGGGCGATGTCGCGGCGCCCGATATCGCGGGCCGCCTCGATGCCGCATTGGATATCGTCTTCGGCTTGGCGGTCCGGCTTGACTCTGCCGTAGACGCCTTTTTCCGCAAGCAGGTCCGGCAGCAGGGAATCGGCGCCGACGATCCGGAAGCCCTCGCTGTCTTCCAGGGTCCGGATCAGGGTTTTCAAGAGGTTGCCGTCGCCTAGGGTTTGTGCCCCCGATTTGGCGAAAAACCCGGCCAGCCACATATCGGGCCTGAGCGCGGCGAAGGATGGCCGGCGGACGACGCCGGCCATGACCAATTCCTGGCAACCGGCATCGCGCAGGTGTTCGATGGCCTTGCCGGCCGCCCCCAGCCTGACCCAAACATGCGGATCATCGCCAAAGGCCCCTTTGTCAGCCTGGTCCTTGAAGGCAACGACGAAATATTCCCGGCCGCTGTCGCGGCAGACTTGAACAATCCGGGCCGGCAACGGACCGCTGCCGGCAAGGATGCCGAGTGTAGAGCCCGGCCGGGAATAGGTTGATGTTTTCATTGGTGCCGGGCGAGGCGGATGTTAGGAGCGACCCGAAGGGCGATGCGGGGCCATCGGCCGAGGGGCGCGACGACACAGGCGTCCGTCAGGCGCCAACCCCTTGGGTGGCCTCCTGTTTGCCCCGAAGGGCGTCAGGAAACGCTCATGATGCCCCAGCATCACCACGCATTCCCTTCCTACTCGGATGCAAACAAAAGGCCATGAAAACAGTAACATATTTCCGGCCGGGCTCTTAGGCGGCATCTTCCATTTTTGGCTGACAGATGGAGCGCGTGGAATCGGCCTGGATGAAATTGACGATTTCCATCACCGCCTGGTTATCCGAAAAAATCTCGGCCACGTCCTGAAGCCTTTCGGTCATGGTGCCTTCCTCGGCGAAAATCAGCCGGTAGGCCTTTCTGAGGTTGTGGATATCGTCGCGCGAAAAATCACGGCGCTTGAGGCCGATAATGTTAAGCCCCGTCAGGCGGGCACGGTTGCCGATGACGGACCCATAGGGAATGACGTCGTCGGCGACGCCGGTTTTGCCGCCGATCATGGCGTGCTTGCCGATTCTGACGAATTGATGGACCGCCGACAGCCCGCCGATGACGGCCCATTCCTCGACCGTGACATGCCCCCCTAAGGTGGCGTTGTTGACCAGGATGACGTGATCGCCGATCTGGCAGTCATGGGCGACATGGGCGCCGACCATGAACAGACAGTTGTTGCCGATGCGGGTCACCATGCCGCCGCCTTCGGTGCCGGGGTTCATGGTCACGTATTCCCGAATGACGTTGTTGCAGCCGATTTCCAGGCTCGACGCCTCGCCGTTGTATTTCTGGTCCTGGGGCTGGTGGCCGATGGAGGCAAAGGGAAAGATTCGGGTGTTGGCGCCGATGGTGGTGCGGCCGCTGACCACGACATGGGAGATCAACTCGATGCCGTCGCCGAGCTCGACCTCGGGACCGATTGCCGAATAAGGGCCGATGGAAACGTTTTTACCGATTTTGGCGTTTTCGTCGACGATGGCGGTTGGGTGAATATCGGTCATTTTGGTTCCACGATCATGGCGGAAAAGACGGCTTCCGCGATTAGGTTGTTATCCACCGGGATGTCCAGGAAATTGCAGATCGCCGTCAGATTCGCGCCCGCGTCCGCAATCAAATCCTCGTATCGCAACACCCTGAACGCGGCAACCTCGTCACAGCGATTCGCCCAAATTTTGTGAAAGCGCAGAAGCTTCTGCAGCCCGAACGATGGGTCGTCCAGGAACGCGACAAGGTCGCCGGTAAACGGTTTACCCACCCGAAAGCGCTGCTGAAACCACGCAGAGACGAGAATATCGAGGGGATACCGGGCGATCAGAACGACCTTCTTCCCGTGGAACGGCGCAACGACGTTGCGCGGCGTCAAAT
>JADFNT010000392.1 GCA_022563215.1 Pseudomonadota bacterium | reverse complement strand
CAATGGCGCGTCCGGTCAGATGGTAGTTGTCCCTGCCGGTCAGCCCGAGATAGCCCCGGCCCCGAAAGCGCCATCCCCGGTGCCGGTTCCGGCCCCGGCGGCTCCTCGTGGCGCTGTTCCCGCGGCGGCACAAGCGAAACCCGTTGCCGTACCGCGTCCGGCCCCCACCGCGCCATCCCAGGCCCCTGCACCACCTCGGCCGGCCCCAGCCCAGGCCCCGGGGCCCCGACCGGCGCCTGGGCAGCAGGCGGCTCCTCAACCGGCACCGGCGGCGCCCTCGACGGCCGATCCCAGCGTCCCGGCCGCCAACATGTTCCGCCTGCAAGGCGGCGAAGCGGCGGACGATCCCTATGCCGACCTCATTGACGCGGCCCGGAACAAGGCCCCCGTCGCCGGGCCCAGCCCGATGCCGCCGGAGGGACAGAAACAATGACCGCGGACACCGAATTGACCGGCTCCGCCCGTCTCGACGCCCTTTTGGAAAGCCATCCGCTGCCCAGTTGGCGGATCTTCGCCTGGCCGGTGATGACCCTGCTGGTGGTGTTGTTCACTTGGGCCTTTTTCGCCGAACTGGACGAAGTGGCGGTGGCCATGGGCGAGGTGATCCCGCAAGGCAAGATCAAGGTTGTGCAGCACCTTGAAGGCGGCATTGTCGAGGAATTGTTCGTCGTCGAAGGCGACGCGGTCAAGGAAGGCGATCCCCTGTTGCAGTTGGATTTGGCGTCAACGGGCTCCAACCTGGAAGAACTGCGGGTGCGCCTGGACAGCCAGCTACTGGTCCGCGCCCGTCTGACCGCCGAAGCGGAGGGCACAAAGCTGGCCTTTCCAAAAGATGCCTCCAACCGTCAACCGACCCTGGTTTCGGCCCAACGCCAAGCCTTCATGGCCCGCAAGAGGGAACTGGATTCGACGATGAGGGTCATGATCGAGCAGGTCAAACAGCGCGAGTTGGAAATCCAGGAACTGAGCGCCCGGCAAAAGGCGGCGAAGCGCAATTACAAATTGGCCACGGAACGGCTGAAGTTGTCGAAATCCCTGCTGGCCGAGGGCCTGACCCCGAAGATAGAGCACCTTGAACTTGAAGCCGAGGTCGAAAGTCTCGACGGCGAAGTGAGAAGCCTCGAACCGGCGTTGCCCAAGGCCCGGGCGGCGGCCGAGGAATCGAAACAGCGGCTGAAGGAAGGGGAAATCCGTTTCCGCCGCGAAGCCCGGGAGGAACTGGGAACGACCGAACAGGAAATCGCCCGCCTGAAGGAGCTTCTGACCCGGGTCAGGGAAAAGGGGTCCCGGGCCGAAATCAAAAGCCCCATCGACGGAATAGTGAAGAACCTTCGCTTCAACACCATCGGCGGTGTCATCAAGCCGGGCGAACCGATTCTGGAAATCGTCCCGACGGGGGAAAACCTGGTCATTCAATCGCGGCTCAACCCCACCGACCGCGGCTACGTGACCGAAGGGCAAAGCGCCCTGGTCAAGATATCGACCTATGATTTCGCCCGCTACGGCGGCTTGGAAGGAACCGTGATCCAGTTGGCGCCCGATACCACCACCGACGAGGACGGCCAGCCTTATTTCCGCGTCATCGTGCAAACGGACAAGAATTATCTTGGCGAGGAAGAAGGCTCGCTTCCGATCGTTCCCGGCATGCAGGCCACCGTCGACATCCATACGGGCAAGAAATCGGTCATGGACTACCTGATCAGACCCATCCTGAAACTCCGCCACGAAGCATTCAGGGAGCGTTAATCGACGATTTCGGAGGAATGAATTTAACGTCCTTTTTGTTCATTTATCGGATTGCGGCATAACGGATTAAGATTTTATCAAGAATTCGGTATAAGGTTAGGGAATCCCTATGGGGGGACAAAAGGTCTAGGCGAACCTGCTAGGCCGCCGGGGCTTTGGTTTGCAACGCGGGGATAGGGCATGTCGATAGCAACGATTTTCGGGTTTCTGGCCGCGATGGGCTTGTTTCTTAGCGCCATCGTCACCGCCACGGACGACTACGCAATCTTCATCAGCCTCTCCAGCTTCGTCATGGTCGCCGGCGGCACCTTGGCGGCGGCCTTCATTTCCTACGAGCCCCGCTACGTGATTTTGGCGT
>JADFNT010000391.1 GCA_022563215.1 Pseudomonadota bacterium | reverse complement strand
CGTCGACGCCGGTAAGCACGTTGGCGGCCTCCAGCACCTCGCGCACGTGCCAGGAAATGGCCTCGCCCTCGCGGTCCGGATCGGTGGCCAGATACAGGCGATCGGCACCTTTGACCGCCTTGGTGATTTCCTTCAGGTGCTTTTTGGCCCTGTCGTCGATTTCCCAATCCATTTCGAAGTCGGATTCGGGGCGCACCGATCCGTCCCTGGACGGCAGGTCGCGGACGTGGCCGTAGGAGGCCAGCACGATGTAATCCGGGCCGAGGTATTTGTTGATGGTCTTGGCCTTGGCCGGGCTCTCGACGATGACGACGTTGATCATGGGTCTCCGCTGGGTAATTTATTCGGGCGCTTAGGGCCCCTGTATTAGCGAAACTTGATTACCTGGGTGACGTTCGAGACGGCCCGCCAACTCCAATTCCAGGAGCACCCAGGACACGACGGGGGGGGAGAATTGGCAGTTACGGATGATCTCGTCAACTAAAGACGGCGTTGGGCTCAGGATTTTTTCAATGGCTCCGCGGGCTTCCTCGACCTCGTCCGGTGCCGGCGCGCTTAAGGAAACGCCTTTCAAATCAACGGGTTCTCGTTCCTTCAAGGGTGTCCTTTCGGCTTCGTTCAAGGCCTGAAATACGTCTTCAGCCGATTCCGTCAAAATCGCCCCTTGGCGGATTAAATGGTTGGTTCCGCCCGCCCGGGGGTCGACGGCCGATCCGGGGACGGCAAAGACCTCGCGGCCTTGTTCCAATGCCATCCGGGCGGTGATCAGCGACCCCGAGCGCGGGCTCGCCTCGACGATGACGACGCCCCGGGCGATGCCAGAAATCAGACGGTTGCGGCGCGGGAAATGGCGGGCCAGGGGCCGGGTGCCGGGAGGGACCTCGGAGATCAGGGCGCCTTCGGCGACGATTCTTTCATAGAGGGATTGGTTTTCCTTCGGATATACCACGTCGAGGCCGCCGCCCAGCACCGCCAGCGTCCCGGTGGCGATGGCCCCTTCATGGGCCGCGGCGTCGATGCCCCGGGCCATGCCCGAAACCACCAACAGCCCGCCTTGGCCAAGATCGGCGGCTATCTTGCGGGCGAAGCGGTAGCCGTTGATCGAGGCGTTGCGGGCGCCGACGACGGCGACCGCCTTCTTGGCCAGGAGATGCGCGTGGCCGAGGAGGCCGATCAGCGGCGGGGCGTCCTCGATGTGGGCGAGGAGCGGCGGGTAATCGGGACCGCCCCGGCTGACGAGCCGGGCGCCGATACTCACCAATGCCTCCACTTCGGCCTCGGCTTTGGCCTTCGAGAAGACCTTGATACGCTTACCGCCACCGTGGCGCGACAGGTCCGGCAGCGCTCTCAGGGCGTCGGCGGCGGTGGCGAACCGTTCCAGGAGCTTATAAAACGTGATCGGCCCGACGTTGTCCGACCGGATCAGGCGCAGCCAGTCAAATTTTTCGGCGGCAGTCAGTTTTTGGGTGCGGTTTTGGTTCATGGCGGGGGAGGGTGGGGCAGGGTTGAGGGGAACGTCAAGGGCCCATCAAGGGCCCATCAATGGACGGTGTGCCAAGCCGGGTCTTTGCTTTTAATGCCGTATCCATTCGCCAACCCCGGCGCCTTTTCAAGGACAGCAGAAAGTTCACGTTACGTTCTAATGCAATCACGGGTTGTTGCGCAAGGAAAATCGGCAATTAGGGCCAGGACCCTAAGGCCCTTGAAAAAGCCAGCCCGCTGGGCCGCTTAGCCTATTTCGTTCCCTTTATTTCGTGCTTCTCAGGATATAAGCCGGAATCAGGGCGGCGGCGAACACCGCCGCGATGACCAGAAAGCCGTCCTGGAAACCGAAGGTGTTGGCCTGGGCCTCAAGCATCTTGCCCAGATAGTCCAGCGCGCCGGGCTGTTGGAGCGCCTCGGGCACGCCGGATTCCGCCAACAGGGTCAGCTCTCCTGGACTTAGCGCCAATTCCCCGCAGTAGATCTCTTCGTTGTGTTCCCCGATCAGCGGAGCGCGGCGGGAGATGTTCCAGGGCGAGCCGTTGTAGATCGCCGCGTCCCCCGGATAGGTGAAACTTTGGCCCAGTTCGGGGTGTTACACTTCCCCGCAAAAGCAGCGGTCTTCCAAG
>JADFNT010000059.1 GCA_022563215.1 Pseudomonadota bacterium | reverse complement strand
ACGGCGACGACGGCCAGCAGCCCCCAGGCGGCGCCGGACCACCCCTTGAACGACAGTTGCCATTTCCCGTATCCCGCCAGGTGCGCCGCGACGCCAAAAAATACCAGCCCGAACAGCACCGGCGGCAAGGCCCATCCGGCAACGCCGAGGACCCCGCCGATGGCAACCAGCAGGGCCATGCCCCAGCCGGCGGATAGGCCCCAGTCCGGTTCGGCGGCGCCGGCCAGACGGGCCGCCACCCGGCCCCAGCCGATGAAGGCCGACAGCACCACCAACCCCCACAGGAATGGAAAAACGAAGTCTGTCATGGCGTTGGCCTGTTATTGTCCGGGCGCATCCGGTGTCCGAAAGACTTTAAAACCGATACTCTGTTATAACAGATGACCCCTTCGCCGACAGAACAGCGCAAAGGACACGGCCATGGCCGATGAAGACATTGTCGATTCATGCCAGAACTGCCGTTATTGGCTCCCCGGCTGGAAGTTCAAGCAACAGCAGCGCTATGATTCGGGTGCCGTCGAGTTGGATGCCGCCAACCCGCGGGCAACCGGCCGCTTCAGGAAGAGTTCCCCGAAAGGCCTGTGCCGGCGTTATGCGCCGCAGGCCAGCGCCTTGACGACGGTGTGGATGGAAACCAATAACGCCGATTGGTGCGGGGATTACGAACGCATCAAGAGGGGCTAATTATTCCCCGAAAATCAGATTTTCGCGCTCATACAGCCGGGCCGCGATAAAGATCAGGACCAGGGCGGCGATCATCGAGGACGCCATGGATATCAAGGCGTCCGGGAACGCCACCCCGTCGCCGCGCACGAACTGCCCCAACAGCAGGGTCTGGGAAAAGGTCGGGATCATCATCATCCATTCCTGCGCCTTCACCGGCGCGAACACCAGGACCATCCCCGGCAGCGCCGGCACCAGCGGCAACAGGCCGAGATAGGTTTGCGCTTCCTTGAAGCTTCGGGTCATGGTGGCGATGATGAACTGCACCCCCACCGCCACCATCATCAACGGCAGCGTAACGGCGAAGATCCCCAACAGGGTGAGGGCGGAGAAAACCTCGGCGAAGTTGAAACCGCCGCTGCCGCCGGCGGATTGGAAAATCACCTTGAAGGCGATCAACTGCACGGCCACGGCGATGCCGGTGAACAACAGCGCCGCCAGGTATTTGCCCAGCATCAGCCCCCACCGCTCCACCGGGTTGATGAGCAGCGGCTCCAACGAACCCCGTTCGCGTTCGCCCGACGTGGTGTCGATGGCCAGGTAAACGCCGCCCATGAACAGGTTGAAAATGAGCAGCGGCGGCACCATGAACAGCAGGATTTGGGCGATATTGGAGCCCTTGGTGACGTCGATGCTCTTGATCGCCAGCGGCTGGAGGATCTGCACGTCGACCCCCAGCGCCTTGATCCGCTGTCTCCAGACCTTACGGTTGAATTCCCCCAGCAAGGTGGCGGTGCGGTTGAGGGCGATCAGGCCGGGCAGGTTAGAGGAATCGGAGACGACGTGGATGGTGGCCGTCTTGCCGGCCCGGAACAACTCCCCGAAGCCTTCCGGAATCACCACCGCTGTCTTCAACTCGCCGTCGCGGACGGCGGCCTCTGCGTCCTCGGGCACCGGCGTCACGGTGATGCCGCGGCTTTCAAGGTAGGCAACGAACTCCGGCGCCCATTCGGCACCCAGGACCGGCAGCGTCCCCCGGGCCTCGGTCCGGATTGTCACGACATCGACAACGGCGGCAATCATCAGCCCCAGCAACAGCGGCCCCAGCAACGGATAGATCAATGCCACCAGCAACGAGCGCCGGTCGCGGGAATTGTCTATGACCTCCTTGGCGAAGACGACGAAGATGCGGCGCCACATTTCTCCCGCCTCTCTTACCAGGATTCCGTCCGCTGGGTGACGGCAAGAAACATGTTCTCGAGATCCGTCTCGCCGGTCTGGCGCAACAATTCATCGACCGTTCCCTGGGCCACCACCCGGCCCAGCGACAGCACCACGATGCGGTCGGAAATGGCGGCCACTTCCTGCATGATGTGGCTGCAGAACAGAACGCAGCGCCCCTGGTCCCGCCAGTCGCGGATCAACTGGTGGACGGCGCGCGACGAGCCGACGTCGAGCCCGTTGGTCGGTTCGTCCAGCAACAGGTTCTGCGGCTCGTGGACCAGGGCGCGGGCGATACCGACCTTGCGGGTCTGGCCCTTGGAGAACCCCTTGGCGCGGCGATCGGCGAAATCGTCGACCCCCAGCATGGCGAACAGCTCATCGACCCGGTTTTCCAGCGCCTTTCCGCCCATCCCGTGCAGGCGGCCGTAATAGCGCACGTGCTCGCGCGCGGTCAGGCGCGGATACATGCCACGGGTGTCGGGAAGGACGCCGATGCGGCGCTGGACCTCCTGGCGTTGGGTCACGGTGTCGAACCCATCGATCCGGGCGATCCCTGAATCGGGCCGCATGACGGTATAGAGGATTCGCAGCGCCGTCGTCTTTCCCGCCCCGTTGGGGCCGATGAGGCCGGTAATTTCGCCGTCTCGAGCCTCGAATTCGATCCCGTCCAGCGCCGTCACCGTTTTAAAGGTCTTTCGCAACCCCTGGACGTCAATCATGCCATACCGTTTCGTTCATTAGGGAAAACCAGAAAAAGCGGCCCGAAAGAGAATCTATTTTTTTGCCTGGGCCGGCAAAGACAAGGTCATTTTGCAGGTATTTTGGGGGATGAGGGAAATTTTATTTCACCAGGGCGCCTCCGTACCCGGCCTGTGGCGGCCCGGCCCGCAAGCTTCTCCACGAGGGGGGTAAAAACCCCGGAAAATTGCCGTCGCACTCCCACGGCCAACTAGAGAAATTTTTTCCTTTTTGAATACATGCAAACAATTTTAGTAATTATTTAGCAAGGATTTTGGGCTCCAATTGTATTGACTTAGGAAACCCGTTTTGCCACGCTGTTGCCGTTATAGGGGGCGTTTCGTGGTAACCAACACCGGCCTAAACTGGCCGGTTAACAATATTTTGAGTGTGGTACAGGAGTTTTTGGAAATGACGAGCAAGATCAGCCAGTTCTTTAAGGATCTCTGGAAGCATGAAGAAGGCGCGACAGCGATCGAATACGGGCTTATTGCCGCCCTTATCGCCGTGATTATCATCGCCGCCATCACTCTGGTCGGGACCGACCTGAGCAACATGTTTAACCAAGTGTCCGGCGCCATCTAACCGGTTAAACGTTTTTACTCCAGTTACCGTTCCAGGCTTGGGAAGGCGGGTTTCCGTCCTCCTTTGGAGTGTAAAGCATGGTTTCGTCCGGGGCGCCTTTCGCTGCCGTGCCGTGGCTTTCCTCCAGGGTATCCGGAATAGGGTGAATTCCTTTCATTTTCGCCAAAAAGCACGGCTGGTTTTCGTCGAAAACCCGTCTTGCTCCATGGCCGCTTTTTTGCTCTTTCGGGGACCGCGGTGACCTTTCTGGCAACCGCCCTGCATTGGCTTAGCGCGGCGGTGTATCCGCTGGCCCTGGCATGGGCGGCGATCTCCGACGGCCGCCGCCTGATGATCCCGAACGGGGTTTCCATCGCCATTACCCTTTCGTTTCTTCCCGCCGCCGTTCTCGGCGGCGTCGGCCTTGCCGCCGTCGCCGGACACTATGCGGTAGGCCTGGGCTTGCTCCTTGCTGGCTGGGTCCTGTTTTCGCGGGGCTTCCTCGGTGGCGGCGACGTAAAGCTGCTGGCCGCGGCGGGGGTTTGGATCGGCTGGAACGATCTCGGCGCGTTCCTGGTATTGGTGACGTTTATCGGCGGCGGGTTGGCGCTGGCCATCCTCGTCATCCGCAAGTTCGGCCGCCAATGGCCGTGGACCGAGTCAATAGAATGGCTTGGGGACGGCCCCGACGCAAAAACACAGCCTATCCCTTATGGCATCGCCATCGGGCTGGCGGCGGTGTTGCTGTTATCAAGGAATCCGGCGTTGCCGGCCTCATGGGCGGGATTGCTGGGCGGTTAAGAAAGCGCCCTTCCATCACGGCCCGCCGGACGGGCGCCAAGCGCACCTACCTCGATACCCGGCATGGTTTTCGGGGGGAAATTCAGAATCGCGCCCCGGGGACCGGCGACACCGGCCCCCAAGAGAGAATTCATCAAGTTACTTCTGCGCGCACTTGGCCGAAATGTAGGCCATGGTCCTGACGGCATCCGTCAACTGGCTTTGCTGGAACCAAATCACGCTGACCAGGGCCAGAACGATGACCGCCATTGAAATTCCAGCGATATTCGAGATAGCGGGTGTTTCAACGATAATTTCGGGTGAATGAGCCATAACATCCCTTTCCATGCATTTTCTTGTTTCCCTCCTGCTTGAATAAAAAAGTTAGCATTCCCTTACGCAAGGGGCAACGGTTGACCGTTGCATCTCGGCGCTACGAAGGCCGAGAAAGGTTCCCTTTTTTGCATGACGCCGCCGGGGCGGCTAAAATCCGATAAGTATTTCAAGACTCTGTCCTCCACAAAGGTGTTTCGATGACCGACGCCGAGGCTCAACTCCTTATTCCGGCCGACGACGTTGCCGATCCCGAAGTTTCGATCGTCATCCCGGCGATGAACGAGGAACCGGTGATCGGCGAATTCATCGACTGGTGCATGGAAGGCATCGAAAAGGCCGGCGCCCGAGCCGAGGTCCTGATCGTCGACAGCTCCGCCGACCGCACCCCGGAGATCGCGCTCGACAAGGGCGCGCGCGTCCTCAAGACGCCCCCCCGGGGATTGGGCCGGGCCTATCAGGACGCTTTGGGCGTCATTCGTGGCCGTTACGTGATCATGGGCGACGCCGACTGCACCTATGACTTCCGCGAGATCGGGCCTTTCCTTGAACGCTTCCGCGAAGGCTATGAATACATCATGGGATCGCGCTTCCGGGGCTCGGTGGAGGCCGGGGCGATGCCGGTCCTGCACCGCTATTTCGGCACCCCTTTGACCAATTTCCTGCTTAACCGGATTTACGGCACGAAGTTTTCCGACATTCACTGCGGCATGCGCGGGATCACCTTAGCCGCGCTCAAGGACATGAACATCCGGTCTCAGTCCTGGGAATACGCCTCCGAGATGGTGGTCAAGTCGGTGCGCATGAAATTGAGGACGGTCGAGGTGCCGGTGAAGTTCTACAAGGACCGCCACGGCCGCCAAAGCCACCACAAGCGGATCGGATGGTTCTCCCCCTGGCACGCCGGGTGGATCAACCTCCGGGCGATGCTGATCTACGGCGCCGATTTCTTCGTCATGAAGCCGGGGATGGTGCTGCTGGCGGCGGGATTGGCGATCACCTTGGGGCTGATGGCCGGGCCGGTGACCCTTGGCGGCATCACCTTTTCGCTCAACACCATGATGCTGGGGGCGGCGCTGTCGATCATCGGCCTGCAATGCCTGTTCCTCGGCTGCATGGCCCAGACCCTCTACGACCCCACGGGCGACGCCAGGCGGCGCTGGCTCAAGGTCTTTGCCTACACCCGAACGATGGTCTTCTCGGGCCTGTTGTTCGCCGCCGGGGCAGGGCTGGGGATCAATTTCGTCAACGCCTACGTCGGCGCCGGGTATACAGTCTTCGCCGACATGGTAACCACCAACCACCTGGGGCTTGCCGGGTTGGCGGCGATCATGCTGTCGTTCCTGACCTTCGTGTCGACGCTGTTGCTGCACGCCATCGCCGCCTATGCGCCGGAACCCACGCCCCGGGACATTGGCGTCGCCGGTAAAAAGGAATAAACAGAGCGATGTCGCGCCAGGGCTCTTACGGCCAGACCCGCCAGCCGACCCTAGTGGACCGCTTTGGAATCTGGCTGTCGGCGCGCCGCATCCGGGCTTATGCGGGGAACCCTTCGGGAAAGAGGATCGGCGATTTCGGCTGCGGCCACGACGCCAGGATCGCCCGGTCTTTTCTGACGTCCGCCGATCACCTGGTGCTGGTGGACCTGTCGGTTTCCCCCGAATTAAAGGAAAACCCCAAGGTCACCGCCATCGAAGGGGAACTGCCCGACGCCCTTAGGACGCTCCCCGATGCCTCCTTGGACATCATCCTTTGCAATTCGGTGCTCGAACACCTGTGGGCGCCGCTGGACGCGGTAACGGCGTTTCACCGCCTTTTGACGCCGGACGGAGTCGCCCTGATCAACGTGCCGTCGTGGCGGGGCAAGTGGTTCCTCGAGTTCGCGGCCTTCAAGCTGAAAGTCAGCACGATCGAGGAAATGGACGACCACAAGGCCTATTACGATCCCCGGGACCTTTGGCCGATGCTGGTCGAGGCCGGTTTCAAGCCCAGTAAGATCACCTGTTTCAGGCACAAGTTCGGGCTCAACACCTTCGCCGTCTGCCGTCTCGGGCCCGACGACGGCGCCGCGCCTTAGAACCATGACCGGCCCCGAAACCGATGCCGCCGGGCCGCCGGACCCATGGAGCGCCCATTGGGACCAATTTTCCAAGGCCACCGAGGCCAACCCGGGGCAGGCGCTGAGACGGCGCCTGATACTCCGCCTGCTCGGCCCCGACGCGGCATCTCCCCAAGCCGCCATCCTCGATTTCGGATGTGGGTCGGGCGACTTGCTGGCGGAAATGGCGGCACGGTTTCCCGGCGCCGCCTTCGCCGGGGTCGACCTCAGCCAAAGCGGCCTTGCCCTGACCGCCGCGAAACTGCCCTCGGCCATGCTCCGCCGTTTTGATTTCGCCGTCCCGGACGGGCCGCCCGAGGAACTTCTTGGCTGGGCCACCCACGTGATCTGTTCGGAGGTTTTGGAACATGTGGACGACCCGGCGCCCTTGCTCGCCAACGCCGCCCGATGCCTGAAGCCGGGCGGGCGGCTGGTGGTGACGGTCCCGGGGGGACCGATCACCGCCTTCGACCGCCATATCGGCCATCGCGGGCACTTCACCCGGGCCCGGCTTCGGGAGGTGTTGGAACGGGCCGGATTCGAGGTCGAGGTTGCCGCCGCCGCCGGGTTTCCGGCATTCAATCTCTACCGGTTGGCGGTGCTGCTGCGCGGCCGGCGATTGGTCGAGGATGTCAGCGGCCCGCCCCGCTTGTTGGCGCGCTCGGCGATGGCGCTGTTTTGGGGACTGATGCGGGTGAGTCTGTTCGATACCCCGTGGGGCTGGCAGATCGTCGCCGCCGCCAGAAAGGCAAAGTAAGGGCCTCCCCTCACCGCTCCCTGGCGGAAGGCGGCCGGAATTGCTCCAGGAATATCCGCGCCACCAATTGGTGCCCTTCGGCGTTCCAATGATGATCGTAGGGAATGAAATAGCGTTGCAGCACGTCCCGGGGCTTGCCTTCGGTAAAGGCCGGAAACAGGCTGATGAACTCAACCCCCCGGTCCTCGCTCCACTGGCGCCAGAACCCTTGGTGGCGGGGCGCCTGGGGGTCGTTGAAAAGCTGATCCGGCCACGGATAAACGGCCAACACCAGGGGAATGCCGCGATCTTGCAGCAGCGACCAGAGGGCGTCCATTTGGGCCGCCGCCCGTTGCCGCCCCACCGCCCCGTAATCCCGCCAGCGGGCATCGTCGAAGGTCCAGGCCGAGGTTCTCAGGTCGGTGGTTAAATAGATCCAGAAGTCCATTTCATCGACGTCGAACAACCACTTTCCCAAGGCCCTGGCGATCTTGACCCGGGTCCAGGCGATGCGGGTGAGCAAACTCGCATAGTCGTAGGCAACCGAAACCAGCCGCGCCGTCGCCGAGTTGTCGCGCAGGAACCGCAGGCTTGCCCATAACGCCTCCGTTTCCTCAAGGGGAACGATCAGGCGGCCTTCGCCATCGAGGGGGTAATCCCTGGCCTCGTTCAGGATGTCCGAAACGTCGAGGAACACCACCAGGGCGTCGAACCGCAACCCTACCTTTTCCAGGAGATGTTTCACCTTTTGCCGGTAGATCACCGGCGAGTAGGAATCGACGGCCCCGTTGAGCACCTCGATTCCCCGACCCGCCAGTTCCGAGGCGACGAGCCCGACGAAGGTTTCGGCAAAGGCAAAGCCTTTCCCCTCGGTGAAGGAATCGCCCAAAAACAGCACCCGGGCGCCGCCGCCCTTGGGCTCGACCGTGCGCGGCTCCGAGTCCTTGAAACCAAGGGAGTTGGTGGCGTAGCGGTAACGGGACAGGCCCCAGGCTTCGGTGACCCAGCGGTTCGGCGCCAGGCCGTGGTGATAGTCCTCGGACCGGACCCGGTGATCGCCGGGGGGATAGGTGTTTTTCCAGAAGGCGCAGTTGGCGCGGCAGAATTGCGCCACCCCCACATCCAGGGGCAGGATAATCAGGAACACGATGGCGATGGTGCGTAGCCTTTTCATCCCCGGTTTTGTCCTTTCCCGCCGGGCTCCCGACCTGCTTTAGGCATTCCGGCAACGGAATATTCTCTTCCCGAAGCGCCGAAGGAACTATAAAGCAGGTGGCGAACATGGCGGAAACAAGGGCATTCGGCAACGGCGGGCGC
>JADFNT010000058.1 GCA_022563215.1 Pseudomonadota bacterium | reverse complement strand
ATTGAATTGGACGGAGAAATAATTTCATGCGCGATAAAATCGCCAGTTGCAAAACATTCCTGCCGTTCAATGCATTTTTATCTACCGAAGGGATCGTCTTAACATTCATCCAGAACAGAGACTCACGATCTGCTGCCAGCGGTGGACCGGTGTAAATAATACGCAAAGTATTTTCGCTTTTGGGTTCACTAACAAACAGTGGCGGTGTAATGATGAATGACTTTTCTTTTACACCGCTGCTGTTTTCAATCCACGAATTGACCAGAAAGCGCTCATTGGTATGGCTATTTCTAATCCATACCGCAGTCTGTTTAGCATCAGCGGGATAAATAATACGCGTGGCACCTAATGCGATCCCTCCGGCAGCATGGGCGCTGGCCGAAATGATTAAATAAAATATAATGAGCATCAATAACTTTATTTTAGTCATCATAGTTAATACGCCTTGTGTATTCCTGACGGCAAAAATAAGGAATATAAAGAAATGATTGCTTTGGTTTCTTACAACACATCATTCCCTTTTCATTTAATAAAGCGGCATGATACAAAGTGAACATGATTTCGATTTACATTGCCACCATACCGCTTCAGACAACCGGTACATTACTTTGTTATAAGACGTGATATATAATTCAAAACAACGTGGTTTTGATTATTCATATCTCATAATAAAAGTCGCGTCAGCATTTGCTTGCCCTGCTGATGCACTTGTACCGGTGCCTTTATAACGTGCAGAAAAATGAAGAACGTTGGTCCCGGGGATCAAGTTCTGGTTGGTTGAGAAGCTATTCCCATCAGGTTTGAGAATTGCGGATGTATTATCAAGTATTTCAATACCGACACCCGTTGCTGTTGTTGTATTGGTACTGGATGCAATGGCCAATAAATTATCATTGATTGCATCAGCCTGACCAGAAAATGCAACGGCAGCATTAGCGGCAACAACAGGATCGCAGTCGTTCAACTGAATGGTGAATGGAATTAATGCAGAGGTATTACCAACAGCATTGAAAATATCGGTACGATATTGACCGAGTGTGACAACCTGGTCTGCCGAGTCAGTATTCACTGAACAGGCAGCATTCACCAGTTCGCCTTCAAAGTGAATTGTACCGCCATCTACAACGGCAGCATAACTACCCGTAGCGGCGAATAGTGCGGCAGCCAGCGCAGACGAAATAAATCTTAATTTCATATATATTCCTTCAATCTCATTTATCGACTCCACATCCGTATATAACCGATTACTTTATTTAAGACACTGATAGTAGTAAATTCCTTTTTATCCTCTAAGAATGTCTTAATTGAAAATATGCACTCTATTCTAAAAAATAGAGAGCCCCGTTAGATGAATACTTCCGCGCAAAATATATTCAACACAAATATAGACCTGAAGCGGTAAATTACCAGGCTGAAAATTCTTTTTATATTGTCAGGTATTTCTTAAATTATCTTAATCCTTAGACAAGGAAATAAATCAGTTCCAGATTTACAACGCCATCATGGACGAAAAATGAAGCTTTCAGTCTCAGCGACGGTGCGCCTCACCTTCGCAAGAGGTCGCTTCACGCGATAAATCTGAAACGAAACCTGACAGCGCGCCCCGCTTCTGACAAAATAGGCGCATCCCCTTCGATCTACGTAACAGATGGAATCCTCTCTCTGATGGCAGCAAAGATTATTGACGGTAAAACGATTGCGCAGCAGGTGCGCTCTGAAGTTGCTCAAAAAGTTCAGGCGCGTATTGCAGCCGGACTGCGGGCACCAGGACTGGCCGTTGTGCTGGTGGGTAGTAACCCTGCATCGCAAATTTATGTCGCAAGCAAACGCAAGGCTTGTGAAGAAGTCGGGTTCGTCTCCCGCTCTTATGACCTCCCGGAAACCACCAGCGAAGCGGAGCTGCTGGAGCTTATCGATACGCTGAATGCCGACAACACCATCGATGGCATTCTGGTTCAACTGCCGCTGCCGGACCCCATCGACGAAGCCAAGGTGATCGCCGCCATCGACCCCGCCAAGGACGTCGACGGTTTCCACACCACCAACGTCGGCCGCCTGTGGACCGGGCTCGACGCGCCGGTGCCGTGCACGCCCTACGGCTGTCTGCTGATGCTGAAGGAAACGCTTGGCGAGCTGAAGGGCAAGCGGGCCCTGGTGCTGGGCCGCTCCAACATCGTCGGCAAGCCGATGGCGGCGCTGCTGCTGACCGAGCACTGCACCGTCACCATCGCCCATTCCAGGACCGAGGACTTGGCCGAACGATGCCGCGAGGCCGATATCCTGGTCGCCGCCGTCGGCCGGGCCGAAATGGTCCGGGGCGACTGGATCAAACCAGGCGCGGCGGTCATCGACGTCGGCATCAACCGCGTCGAGGCGCCGGAGAAAGGCGACGGAGAAACCCGGTTGGTGGGCGACGTGGCATTCGACGAGGCCAAGCGGGTCGCCGGCTTCATCACCCCGGTGCCGGGCGGCGTCGGGCCGATGACCATCGCCAACCTGCTGCGCAACACCGTCGTCGCGGCGTGCCGCCAGAACGGCCTCCCCGATCCGGAGATTTAGGGCCTCCGCCGTCTTCACCAAGTCTTATTGAGCCCCGGCCCTTGGGGTGATAAAAGCCCGCCATGACCCCGACCACCATCACCCCCGTGCCGTGCCCGGATTGCGGCGAGGCGCAGAATGTCACCCCCGGCGGCTTCACCCCCGAGGCCGAGCCCTTCGGGCCGGTGACGTGCATGGTGTGCGGGCACGAATTCACTGAAGACGAATACAGGGCCGGCCACAAGGCGCGCCTCGCCGAACGCCACGAACGGCGGCGGCCCGGGGATTAAGGCGATTGCCCGCGCCGGGCATTGAGCGGCCGCCCCGGTGGTGCTAGAAGCGCCACCATGTTCGACGAATTTTCCGCGTTGGCGCTGGCCGTGGCCGCGTTCGTGGGCAGCCACCTGGCGCTCTCTAGCACCGGGCCGCGCCGGGCTCTCGCCGGGCTCATCGGCGAGTGGCCGTTCCTGGGCCTTTATTCGGCCGTGTCGCTGGCGTTGTTCATGTGGGTCCTCGACGCCTACGGAGCGGCACCGGAGGTGGTGCTATGGCGGCCGCCGACGGCGCTTCGCACCCTCTCCATCGCGGTCATGGGGTTGGCCGCGGTGCTCGTCGTCGCCGGCTACACGCAAGCCAACCCGACGGCGGTCATCCTCGACCGGCTGGCCGGCGCGGAAGGGCCCCGCGGCATCACCAAGATCACCCGCCATCCGGCCATGTGGGGCGTGGCGCTGTGGGCGCTGGTGCATGTGCTGGCGACGGGCAACGTGGCGTCGCTGATCCTGTTCGGCGGCCTCGGCGGGTTGGCGCTCGCCGGCGCCGCCCACATCGACCGCCGCCGGCGCCTCGCCGGCGGCGAGGCGTGGCAGCGTCTCGAGGCCGAGACCTCCAACGTCCCCTTCCTTGCCCTCGTCCAGGTGCGGACGCGGCTGGACTGGCGCGAGATCGGCTGGTGGCGGCTGGCCCTGGCGGCGGTTGTCTATGTGGCGATGCTGTTCGGCCACCAATGGGTGATCGGCGTATCGCCCCTGGCCGCCTGACTTCCTGGCCATGAGCACCGACCTCGCCCATATCCGCAACTTCGCCATCATCGCCCACATCGACCACGGCAAATCGACCCTGGCTGATCGATTGATCCAGATATGCGGCGGCCTCGAAGACCGCGAGATGACCGAGCAGGTCCTCGATTCCATGGACCTGGAGCGCGAGCGCGGCATTACCATCAAGGCGCAGACGGTGCGCCTCGAATACAAGGCCCGGAACGGCGAGACCTATCAGATCAACCTCATGGACACCCCCGGCCACGTCGATTTCAACTACGAGGTCAGCCGCTCGCTGGCCGCCTGCGAGGGCTCGCTTCTATTGGTCGACGCGACGCAAGGCGTCGAGGCGCAGACCCTGGCCAATGCGTACCTGGCGCTCGACGCCGATCACGAAATCCTGCCGGTGTTGAACAAGATCGACCTTTCGGCCGCCGAGCCGGACCGCATCCGCGAGCAAATATCGGAAGTGGTGGGGCTGGACACCTCCGGCGCCCTCGAAATCTCGGCCAAGACCGGCCACGGCGTCGAAGACGTGCTCGAAGCCCTGGTCGAACGCCTGCCGGCGCCCGAGGGCGATGCCGAGGCGCCGCTGAAGGCGCTGCTGGTCGACAGTTGGTACGACCCGTACCTGGGCGTGATGATCCTGGTCCGGATCAAGGACGGGGTGCTGAAGAAAGGCATGAAGATCCGGATGATGGCGTCGGGCGCCTCCTATCAGGTCGAACAGGTCGGCCACTTCACGCCGAAGCCGGTCCAGGACACGGAACTCGGCCCCGGCGAAATCGGATTCATTACCGCCGCCATCAAGACCGTCGCCGATACCCGGGTCGGCGACACCATCACCGAGGACAAGCGCCCGGCCAGCGAAGCGCTGCCCGGTTTCAAGCCCTCGGTGCCGGTGGTGTTCTGCGGCCTGTTCCCGGTCGATTCCGGCGTCTACGAGGACTTGCGCGACAGCTTGGCCAAGCTCCACCTCAACGACGCGTCATTTCATTACGAGGCCGAAACATCCGCCGCGCTGGGCCTCGGCTACCGCTGCGGGTTTTTGGGGCTCCTGCACCTGGAAATCATCCAGCAGCGCCTTGAGCGGGAATTCGACCTCGACCTGATTACCACCGCGCCCAGCGTCGTCTACCGCATCCACACTAGGTCCGGCGAGGTGATTGAGCTGCACAATCCGGTCGATATGCCCGACCCGACCCACATCGATTTCATCGAGGAACCGTGGATCAACGCCACCATCATCGTGCCCGACGAATACCTGGGCTCCGTGCTGGCGCTGTGCACCGACCGCCGGGGCGAGCAGACGGAGCTCACCTACGTCGGCCAGCGCGCCATGCTGCGTTACCGGTTGCCGTTGAACGAGGTGGTCATCGACTTCTACGACCGGCTGAAATCGGTGTCGCGCGGTTACGCCAGCTTCGATTACGACCTGGAGGGATACGCCGAAGGCAAATTGGTCAAGGTGTCGATCCTAGTCAATTCCGAACCGGTGGATGCGCTCAGCTTCATCGTCCACTCAAGCCACGCCGAAAGCCGCGGCCGCGCCATCTGTGAGAAGCTTAAAGGGTTGATCCCGCGGCAATTGTTCAAGATCGCCATCCAGGCGGCGATCGGCGGCAAGATCATCGCGCGTTCCACCGTCAGCGCCATGCGCAAGGACGTCACCGCGAAATGCTACGGCGGCGACGTCAGCCGCAAACGCAAACTGCTCGACAAGCAGAAGAAGGGCAAAAAGAAGATGCGTCAGTTCGGCAACGTCGAAATCCCGCAAAGCGCTTTTTTAGAGGCCCTGAAGACCGAAGAATAGGGCTTACTTCTTCTCGTCCCCGGCCTCGATTTCGTCCCCGGCCTCGATTTCGTCCCCATCCTCGATTTCGTCCCCCCCGTCTTCCCTCCAGTCTTCACCAACCATCGCCTCGTCATCGGCATAGGGCTCGGTGAAACGCGTGGCGTTGACGATGTCGTGGTAGCTGTGCACCGGCATCTGGTCGTCCTCGCCGTCGTCGAAACCGGCCTCGCGCGCCTCCTGGGCCAGCTTGTCATAGAGGAAAATCGCCTCCTCCTGGCGTTCGAGTTCCTCTCTCTGGTGTCTCGTCATCTGCTTGTGGGGGCGGCAGAACCAGACCAGCGCCCCCCCCGGCACACCGAACAGCATCCACGCCGGCAGCACCAGGACGCTCGCCCTCAGCAGCTCCCACAGCGCCGGCGAAATCCTTTCCACCTGGATCTGGGTGACCACCAGGCTCCCCGGCGACGCCGCGTACCACAGCTCATGGGCCGAGACGAACGTCCCGCTGCCGGGGAAGGTTCGGGGCAGGGCTTCGGCCGCGGCGCCGGCGAAGGCCAACAGCAGAAACCCCCAACCGAGAAAGAAAAACAACTGCATGGGGTTATCTTAGACGTTCACTGTCCAGGGCGCGGAAAAGTTTCTTTTGAGGAGATTCACGGCAGGCCGCTCAACCACCGCCACCAGAAGAATTGCAGCGGTAGCAAGGCGACCACGGTAATCAGGGCGATCGGCAACGTCACCCGCAATCCGTCCATCAAGGTCGCCCCGCCGAGGCGCAGGCCGACCAGGATGGGGCCGCCTTGATAGGGGAAGATCACGGTCGAAAAACCGTTGACGATGATCATCAGCACCGCCAGCAACGGCAGGCCCGAAGCCTCGGCGACCTCGGCCGCGAAAGGCGCTATCACGACGATCGAGCCGGGCAGGGTCGAGAACAGGCTCATCGCCATACTCATGGCCGAAAAAACGCCATAGGCGTACCCGGTCCCGCCGGGCTGGAAATCGGTCAGGCCCAGAAGCCGGTCCGCGATCAGGGTGCCGGCGCCGGAGGTGGCGACGACGTTGCCGAGCGCCAGCACGGCGGCGACGAAGAAAAGAATCTGGAAACTGCTGAGGCCGGGGAAATCGGCTGCCTTGATGACGCCCACCCCCGGCAACACGCAAATCAACGCCGCGGCCACGGCTACCCACCCGGGCTCGATCCCGTGCACAAAGTCGGTGGCCCAGACCGCCAGAGTGACGCCGACGATCAGCGCCAGGCGCCATCCCT
The DNA here is from genome assembly GCA_022563215.1 of Pseudomonadota bacterium. Classification (GTDB taxonomy): domain Bacteria; phylum Pseudomonadota; class Alphaproteobacteria; order Rhodospirillales; family Casp-alpha2; genus Casp-alpha2. The sequence continues at coordinate 1,824 of JADFNT010000058.1, read as the reverse complement.
CGGGGCTTAAACGCGGTTTTTCGACGTCGGTGGCGGGGTCGGCGATCGGGTCGTTGAAGAAAAAACAGATCACCGCCACCAGCACCAAGGCCTTGAGCGCGCCCAAGACCGGAAAATTCATCAACAGGTAAGCGCCATAGGTGATCTTGAGGCCGTAAAGGCTGTCGGCGACGCCGGCCAGCACCACGTTGGGCAGGTTGGCCGGGAGGATGGTCAACGGGATGAAGAAGCTGCCCATGGTCGTCGCCAGCACCATGCCCGTGCGGCCGCGCGTTCCGGGGCCGAAGCCCAGTTTGTCGGCGAGGCTGAGGATGATCGGCATCAAGATGATCAGCCGGCCGATGGCGGCCGGGATCAGGAATGCCAGGACGACGGCGCCCAGGACGATGCCGGTGATGAGCCGTGGGTACGATGCGCTCAACCGCCTGAAGAAGGCGTGGGCCAGAAACCGCCCCAGGCCGGTACGGTCGGCGGCGACGCCGATGACGACGCCGCCGGCGACCAGCCAGAAGGCGCTCGACCAGAATCCCGACAGCACGGCTTGCGGCGGGGCGACGCCCAGGGCCAGGGCGAGGACGAAAAAAACCACCGCGGTGATGTATTCGGGCAAACTGCCGGTCGCCCACAGGCCGACGGTAAAGACCGTCAGCGCCAGCGCCGGCAGCACCTGGGGCCCGGTGTCCGCCGGCACCGGCAGCGCCAGCACGGCGAAGGCGGCGGCGGCCACAAGAGGCACCACCAACAGGCGGGCGCGGGTCAACGCTTGGAGTCCCTGGCCCGGCACAGCGCCTCGGTGGCCAGCTTCCCCGCCGTCGTCAGGGTGTCGTTAATGTCAGCCAAAACGGCCTAGCCGCCGCCTGGCTCAGCCTTGAGGCCCGCGGCCTCGATGCCGGCGACGGCGCAGGCTTCGTCGTTTTCGCCCCTGTCGCCGGAGATGCCGACGGCGCCGATGATGTCGCCGGTTTCGGGGTCGATGACCAGCACGCCGCCCGGCACCGGCACCATCTTGCCGCCCGAGGCGGCGGCGACGGCGGCCAGGAACTTCGGGTCCTTGTCATGCAGGTCGCGGGACCCCAGCCCGAAGCCCAAGGCGCCGTAGGCCTTGCCGGTGGCGATTTCGGCCCTGAGGATGCCGCTGGCGTCCTGGCGCATGAGGGCGACCGGATGGCCGCCGGCGTCCAGCACGGCGACGGTCAACGGCGCCAAGCCGTCCTCGCGGCCCTTATCGAAAGCCGCCTCGATGATGGCGGTGGCCTGGTTCAGGGTCAGGTTTGTCATCGGCGGGGGGAAGCCTTATTGAATGGCGGAGGGAGAGTCCGTCTAACTGTTGTTTTTGGCTATTCGCTGGCGTTCGTGGTAGTGTTTAAAAGGTGGCGAAATATATAGGTTTAAAGCCAAAGCTGTTCCGTTGTGTTCGCCGTCGTCTTTCTAAATCCGCCTTTCATTTGTATGTAGATTTGTAGGTAGGGTGATGGTGCGAGGGATTAATCGGCTGACGGCGCTTGCTGCCACCAGGGCTAAAAAGCCAGGGATGCACCCCGACGGTGGTGGGCTTTATTTGCAAGTCACCGGGACCGGCGCGAAGTCTTGGATATACCGCTATATGCTGGGAGGCAAGGCCCGTCACATGGGACTTGGCCCCCTCAATGCCGTCAGCCTTGCCGAAGCCCGGGTAAAGGCCACAGAGGCCCGCAGGCTGCGTGTGGCCGGCGTGGACCCCATATCAGCCCGCAAGGCCGAGATAACCCAGGCCAACCTCGAATCGGCCAAGGCAGTCGCGTTCAAGATTGCTGCGGAGAAGTACATCGAGGCCCACAAGCCGGG
>JADFNT010000390.1 GCA_022563215.1 Pseudomonadota bacterium | reverse complement strand
CAGGCGGAGCTGCTGCGCCGCCTCGCCCATTGGCTGATGAAGGAACCGGACCTGGAGGAAGAGGGCCTGAAGGCCGAAATCCGCGACGGCCGCCTGATTGTCGTCCGCCGCAGCCTGGAGGAGGAAACGCCGGAAATCACCGTCACCACGCCGTCCGGAATGACGCGGACGTTGCGCCTCGAAAAAGACGGCGGAGCCACCCGGGCGGTGTTGGATGTCAAGGAAACCGGCCTTTATAAGGTCACCGACGGCACCAAGACGGCCCTGGCCACCAAAGGCGCCCTTAATCCGCTTGAATTTCAGGACTTGCGCGCCAGCGCCGATCGCGTCCTTGCCGTGGTCAAGGCTTCCGGCGGCGGTATCCACTGGATCGTCAACGGCGTGCCCGAACTCCGGCGTACGCGGCCCGGGCGGGATTCCGCCGGCCACGGCTGGATCGGCTTTATCGCCAACAAGTCCTTCGTCGTTTCCGGCTTGGCCCAAGTGCCGCTGCTGCCCGGGTTTTTGGTTTTGATCCTGGTGATGGGCGGCATGATGATGGCTTGGTATCGGGAAGGGCGTTAAGGAGGACATACCATGATCACCGTAACAAGGCTGGAAGACCTCGGCCATTTCAGGAACGACTGGCTCGAAGCCCGCTACCACTTCAGCTTTTCCAGCTATCAGGACCCGGCGCGCATGGGCTGGGGGGCGCTTCGGGTGTGGAACGACGACATCATCCAGCCCGGCGGTGGTTTCGCGCCGCATTCGCATCAGAACATGGAAATCGTCTCCTATCTGCGCCAGGGCGCCATCACCCACGAGGACGGCCTCGGCAACAAGGGCGTGACCCGGGCCGGCGACGTCCAGGTGATGAGCGCCGGCACCGGCATCGAGCATTCGGAATTCAACCGCGAAGACGGCGTCACGACGTTGTTCCAGATCTGGATCGAACCGGCCCGGTTGGCGATCGAGCTGCGCTGGGAGACTAGGGAATTCCCGAAAGACGCCAGCCAGGGCCGCCTGCACGCGATCGCCTCGGGCCGCTACGGCGACGACGGAGCATTGAAAATTCACCAGGACGCGGCGGTGATGGGGGCGACGCTGAAACCCGGCGAGGAGGCCATCCATCCGTTGCCCGGCGGCCGGCGGGCCTATCTGGTGCCGGCCCGGGGCAGTATCGAAATCAACGGCTGGGATGCCCCCGAGCGGGCCGGGGTCCAGGTCTCGGACGAAGAACAGATCGTCATCAAGGCGCTCACCGACGCCGAGGTGGTATTGGTCGACATCGCCTGAAAGTTTCGGGTTTATCCCCCGTGCATGAAACGGCGGTTCCTATTAACATGACCCTCCGGTCGAAAGGGGAACCGTACAAGGGGGGCACCATGGCGGGTAAGTCCAAACACGCCAAGGCTCATTCACGGATGACCAAGGCCGAGCTTATCGAAGAGCTCGGGTCCCTGACGCGTCGGCTAGAGGCGGCGGAAGGTCTAGGCGAAGCAGCTTCCAGCCCCGATGGCGCGCCGGGAATGAATATGGCGCGCCTGCACGAGATTCTTGAATCCAGCCCCATCGGCGCCACCATCGTTCGCGATGACGGCTCCTTCGAGTTCATCAACTCGCGCATGGCCGAGATCGTCGGCATGTCCAAGGCCCAATTAATGAACGTCAAGGCCCGGGACCTTTATTACGATCCTTCCGAACGGGACGCCATCCGCGATCGTTTGAAAAAGGAAGACCGGCTGCGCAACATCGAAGTACGGATGAAGCGGCCCAACGGCGAGCCGTTTTGGATTTTGCTGTCGTTCGAGAAGGTCCAGGATGAGAAACACCGGCGTTTTTTCGGCTGGGTCTACGACATAACCGAATTCAAACAGGCCGAGGAGGAACTGCAACGGAACGAAACCCTCCTCAACACCGTTTTTGACACGGCCGCCGTGGGCATGGTCATGCACGCCGCCGACGGCAGCACCCGGGTCCGGGTCAACGACGCGTTTTGCGATTTCGTCGGGTATTCCCGCAAATACCTTCTGAACCAGCCTTACGATAAACTTACCCACCCTTTGGACCTTGACGAAAGCATCGAGTTCCGTCGTCAGTTAATGACCGGCGAGATCGATCACTTTCAGTTGGAAAAGCGCTACA
>JADFNT010000057.1 GCA_022563215.1 Pseudomonadota bacterium | reverse complement strand
AGGCGGAGAAACTGAACTTAAGCCTTTACGACGCCCTGCTCGACGATTACGAGCCCGGCGGCCGGGGCCAAGACATCGACACCGTGTTCGCCGAGCTCGAGGATTTCCTGCCCGGCTTGCTCTCCGACGCCCTCGACGCCCAGGCGGCGCGGCCCGACGCACTGGTCCCCGAAGGCCCGTTCCCGGTAGACAGGCAAAAGGCGCTCGGCGTCCGGTTGATGGAGGCGCTGGGCTTCGATTTCGACCACGGGCGGCTCGATATCAGCCTGCATCCCTTTTGCGGCGGCACGCCCGACGACGTCCGCATCACGACGCGCTACGACGAGGCCGATTTCACCTCCAGCCTGATGGCGGTGCTGCATGAAACCGGCCATGCCCTTTACGAGCGGGGTTTGCCGAAACCGTGGCGCGGACAGCCGGTCGGCGAGGCGCTGGGCATGAGCATCCACGAAAGCCAGTCGCTGCTGATCGAGATGCAGGTATGCCGGTCCCGGGCTTTCCTCGGCTACGCCGCGCCTCTGATGGGCGAAGCCTTCGGGGCGGATGGCCCGGCCTGGGAGCCCGAAAACCTGTACCGGCTCTATACCCGCGTCGAACCCGGCTTCATCCGCGTCGACGCCGACGAGGTCACCTATCCGCTGCATGTAATTCTACGCTATCGGCTGGAGAAGGCGATGATCGAAGGCGATATGGAAATCGCCGATCTGCCGGGCGCCTGGAACGACGGCTTCCATAAGCTTCTCGGCCTGACACCGCCTTCCGACCGCGAGGGCTGTCTGCAGGACCTGCACTGGTTCGACGGCGCCTGGGGTTATTTCCCGACCTATACGCTCGGCGCGATGACGGCGGCGCAATTGTTCGCGGCGGCGAAAAAGGCCGTGCCCGGGATCGAGCCCGCCATCGCCAAGGGCGATTTCAAGCCCCTGTTCGGCTGGCTCAAGACCCACGTCCACGCCAAGGGCTCGCTGTTGACGGCGGATGAATTGCTCATCGAAGCCACCGGGAAACCCCTCGACCCGAAAATCTTCAAGGCCCACCTGAAGGCGCGGTACTTGGGTTAAAGGGGAGGTTGAGGACCGCGGGGCTGGGCGCTACGCTAGAAGCCATCCAAGACGGAGGTACGGCCGGTGAAATACATCTCGACCCGGGGCGGCGCCCCGGCCCTCGCCTTCGACGACGTTTTGCTGTCGGGCCTGGCGCCTGACGGCGGTCTTTACGTGCCCGAGGAATGGCCGCGATTTTCGGCCGCCGACATCGCCTCGTTCGAAGGCCTGCCCTATCCCGAACTGGCGCTCCGGGTCATCAGGCCCTTTATCGGCGGCGCCCTCGACGACGGCGCGCTGGCCGGGATCATCGACGGCGCGTACGGCAATTTCGACACCCCGGAAATCGCGCCGCTGAAGGAAATCGGCAAGGGCGAATGGCTGTTGGAGTTGTTCCACGGGCCGACCCTGGCCTTCAAGGACCTGGCCATGCAGTTCCTGGGCCCGGTCTTCGACCACGTGCTTAAGGATCGCGGCGAATGGGTGACCATCGTCGGCGCCACCTCGGGCGACACTGGCTCGGCCGCCATCGAGGCCTGCCGCGACCGCGCCGCCATCGAGATTTTCATCCTCCACCCCCGGGGAAGGGTTTCCGACGTGCAGCGCCGCCAGATGACCACCGTTGCGTCCGCCAACGTCCACAACATCGCCATCGAGGGCACCTTCGACGACTGCCAGGACCTGGTGAAGGCGATGTTCAACGACCAGCCCTTCCGCGAGCGCTGGCGCCTCGGCGCCGTCAACTCCATCAACTGGGTCCGGATCATGGCCCAGATCGTCTATTATTTCTGGGCCGCGGTCCGCATGGGCGCGCCGGAAACACCCGTTTCCTTCGCCGTGCCGACGGGCAATTTCGGCAATGTCTTCGCCGGCTACGGGGCCCGCCAGATGGGCCTCGACATCGATCAGTTGGTGGTCGGGTCCAACCGCAACGACATCCTGACGCGGTTCTTCGAGACCGGGACCATGCGGCTGGGCGAGGTCCACGCGACTCTCAGCCCGTCCATGGACATCCAGGTATCGTCCAATTTCGAGCGCCTGCTGTTCGACCTCAGGGGCCGCGACGGCGGCCGCGTCGCCGAGGTCATGGCCGGGTTCCGCGAAAGCGGGCAGTTGGCCATCGACGACAGGGCGCTGGAGGCGGCGCAAGCGGTCTTCTACGGGGCGCGCTTCGACGACGAGGAGACCAAGGAAACCATCGAGACCGTTTACCAGGAATCCGGCGAGCTGGTCGATCCTCACACCGCCATCGGCATCGCCGCCGCCCGCGCCCAGCGCCGCGATAGCACCGTGCCCATGGTCGCCCTGGCGACCGCCCATCCGGCCAAGTTTCCCGACGCGGTCAAGGACGCCACCGGCGTCACGCCGGCGCTGCCCGAGCGTCTGGCCGGCATCCTGGAACGCCAGGAACGGTGCGAAGTGCTGGCCAACGACTTGAAGACGGTCCAGGATTACGTCGCCGCCAACGCCGGCCAAGGAGCACGGTCTTGAGCATCGAGGTCACCGAACTGTCGAACGGCCTGCGCGTCGTGTCGGATTTCATGGACACGGTCGAGTCCGTGTCGCTGGGCGCCTGGGTCGAGGTCGGCACCCGCGACGAGGCGGCCAAAATCAACGGCATGTCGCATTTGCTGGAGCACATGGCCTTCAAGGGCACCGAGCGCCGGAGCGCCGTCGAGATCGCCGAGGAGATCGAGGACGTCGGCGGCCACCTCAACGCCTATACGGCCCGCGAACACACCGCGTACTACGCCAAGATCCTTAAAGGAGACCTGGAACTGGCCGTCGATATCATCGCCGACATCCTGCAGCATTCGGTGATGGACGAGGGGGAACTGACCCGCGAACAGGGCGTCATCGTCCAGGAGATCAACCAGTCCCACGACACCCCCGACGACGTGGTCTTCGATTTTTTCCAGGAAACCGCCTTCCCCGGACAGGCCCTCGGGCGCCCGGTGCTGGGTTCGGCGGAGTTGGTCAAGGGCATGGGCCGCGATGCCATCCTCGGCTACATGAAGGACCATTATTCGGCGCCCCGGATCGTCTTCGCGGCGGCCGGCAACCTCGACCACGGGTGTTTCGTGCGGCTGGTCGAGGATGCCTTCGACGCCTTGCCCGAGCCCGTCGACGGCGCCCGCGAGCCGGCCCGCTACGTCGGCGGCGTGAACCGCCAGCCCCGGGACCTGGAACAGGCCCACGTTTTGCTGGGCATGAAAGGCATCGCCTTCGAGGACAAGGATTTCCACGCCGCCTCGATGTTCTCGACCCTGTTGGGCGGCGGCATGTCGTCGAGACTATTCCAGGAAGTGCGCGAAAAGCGGGGGCTGGCCTATTCCATCTATTCGTACCTGTCGAGCTACACCGACGGCGGGCTGTTCGGCGTCTATGCCGGCACCGGCAAGGACGACGTCCGCGACCTGGTGCCGCTGGTGTTCGGCGAAATCAGCAAGCTGGCGGACGGTGCCAGGGGAGTCGGGGGAGGGGCCGGAGGGGCCGACGACGCCGAGATCGCCCGCGCCCGCGCCCAGATCAAGGCCGGAATCCTGATGTCATTGGAAAGCACGGCGGCCCGGTGCGAGCAACTGGCGCGGCAAATGATCGTCTTCAAACGTCCGATTCCGGTCGACGAGACCATCGCCCGGATCGACGCCGTCGATGGCGCCGCCATCCGCCGCGTCGCCGAAAGGCTGCTTTCGGGGCGTCCGACCATAACCGCGCTGGGCCCGGTTCCAGACTTGGAAGACCTTGAAAAACTCGCCGCCGCGCCCTCTTAATTATTTCACCACCAAGACACAAAGAAAGTTTGGGGTTTATCCCTTAGAAACAGTTAACGCACGGTTCTGATCACGCCGTCACCGATTTCAATGAAGATGCGTCGATCCGATTTTTGAGACGCTATCTTCCATTCATGCTCTATCAAAGACATGGCTTCGTCGACGCGTGCAGCGGCTTTAGTTTCACGACAAGATAATTTAATGAGACTTAGGCGACGAAATCGTCTCTGCCCAACGCCTCGACGCTGAGCCACCTTTCGCATATCACCATCCAACGCGACTAGAACCGCCTTATTTCCCTCTTAGATTGTGCAAACAAGTTGATCTGGGGAGCCAGGAACGGCCGCCTCATGGAAATAAATGACATGATGGCCAGCATCTTCAAAACGCTGACCAACAGACACCGGAACACCTTCGTCAAGAAACAGCTTTAAGACGGGAAAATCCCCCGTTTACGCAGCTAACCCATCACTCTTATGTTTAAGGGCGGCTTTGATGTCGATCTCTGTGAGTGTGGGATATTCCTTCATAATTTGTTTTATTGAATATCCGTCTTCCGCAAAACGCTTGATGGTTTCAACTGCAATCCTCGTTCCAGCTATAACCAAAGCGTTGTGCCGCACATTCCTGCCTCGTGCCACTTTCCCCACATCTTCTTTTTCGCGTTCCTGAAGCCTTTCGACATCGCGCTTAGTATCGGAAACAACTACACTCAGGGGAATCCCAATGACGTATTGCTTGCTCAGAATCTCACGGTATTGGTCGGTGCCTGGCTCGACAAAAACCACCCTTCTGTCCAGCACGAAGAGTTCCGTCGAAATCCATTTGGCATCTGACAACTGTGGCAAATCCTCAGCCACTTTGCGAAGGTGTTGAAGGGGTACGTTGTATTGATTTCGCAATACATTGAGAATGCGAAGAGATGCTACATCTCTGAACGAGTAGATTCTGCTAAAAGCAACACGGCGGTTGTCGTTAACGAACGCAGGCTTAAAAAAGTTGGTTCGATCCCAATATCGAAGTTGCCGCTTCGATATACCGGTTAGCCGCTCAACCTGTTCCTCGCTGAATGCCGCAATAACGATTTCATCGTCCTGCACGGCAACCTCCTTATGAGAATCACCATAATACCCTTTGAGGGAATCGACCCAAAGAGGATATTTTGTTCATATGACTACCATGCATATAACACTTAAAGAAGCGTTACAAACTGGTCGATTGGAACCCTTCGTTCGCTAAGAAGAGGCTCTTTGTGTACCACCTACCGACGGCAAATCGTTCGAGCGAATGGCCGAGGAGGTGATAAAAAGGCCCCGATCAAAAGATCGTATTTAAACGTCCTATACCAATTTCTACGAGACCATCGCCCGGATCGACGCCATAGACGGGGCCGCCATCCGCCGCGCCCTCCTAAAACCCCTTAACCACCCTCTTCCTTCGCCGCCAGATAGTCCTCGACCAGCCGATAGATGGCCTCGGCGTCGGCTTCGTCGCCGGAAAAGACGATGTTGCTCTTCTCGCCGTGGATGTTGAGCTGGTAACCCCGCGCCTCGCAGATTTCCTCCAGGGCGGCGGCGAACGGGATGATGACGTTGGCGTTGAGGGCCTCGGCGGTGTTCTCGCTTTGCATGCGGTCGAACAGCATCCGCATCAGTTCTTCGGCCGCCGCGTTATCCTTATTCGGGGATTTCTTTTTCGCCATGAAAGTGGCCGGGGCCGGAGGATAATGAGGTCGGCTCAGGCGTGGCCGACGTCGTTGGACAGCATCCGGGGATCGATGCCGATCTTGTCCATGGCGCGCTGCCACTTGGCGTCCTGGTCGGGGCCGAACACCAGATCCGAATCGGCGGCGACGTGCAGCCAGCCGTTGCTCTTGATTTCGGTGTCCAGTTGTCCCGGGCCCCAGCCGGCGTAGCCCAGGGCCAGAAGGCTTTGGCGCGGGCCTTCACCGCCGGCGATGGCTTTCAGGATATCGATGGTGGCGGTCATCGCCACGTCGTGATCGACGACCATGGTCGCTTCTTGCAGGTAGTCGCGCGAATGGAGCACGAAACCGCGCCCCGATTCCACCGGGCCGCCGAAATGGACGCTGATCTTGGCGCCGGCGCCTTCGGAATCGATGCCCAGTTGCTCCAGCATGTCGGGAAAGGTCAGCGATTCCAGGGCCCGGTTGACCACCAGCCCCATGGCGCCGTCGTCATTGTGGGCGCACATGTAGATCACCGACTTTTCGAAACGCGGGTCGCGCATCCCCGGCATGGCGATGATCAACTGTCCGGCCAGGTATTGGGGGGGTTCGTCAAGAATTTTGCTGGAATCGGACATCGGGTTACACCTTGGTGGCCGGGCGGCGGACAACGGAAGCGGTGGACGGCCTGACACTTTATCGTCGGCGATTATGCCATATTTTGAGGTGTCGCGGCAAAGAAAGGGCGGCATTCATGGCCCGGCAGCGGTCTGGGTCCGTCAACAGTTCGTGAACGGCGGCGGCGAAGGGAATAACGAATGGAGAAGTGTGTCCAGGGGACGGCAATATTGTCCCCATGGGCCTCCGAACATGGCCAAATCGCCATAATCTGGTTTCAGGCGGCTGGAGAGGTGGAATTATTTGAAAGACGGTGCAATTTGGATATAGTGACTATGAAACATAAGGTTACTTGGGAAACACGGGATAACCGTGTGCCCTGGCCAAGAGATATAGACAACGGACGCGCCCCCGGGGGGCGACCGACGAGCGCCTGACGTACGACAAAAAATATTCAGTTGATCTCAAAGGCTTTGCACTTACCGATGGTCTTTCCCGCCTCCCAAAACCTGTCATTGTCGACAAGGTTTCTCGCCGCCTTATTTATTTGTTTTGCAATTTCTTTTCCCATGGGTGCAGAGGCGAGCGAAAAAGGACAGAATCATGAACCGACGGCTGGGGGGCAGCCGTTGCATATTCAATTAAGGCCGATAATGGCTCCCATTACGGGGGCGAAACAATATTATGCGCCGATTACGTTATACATAGAGGCAGTGAACAAAGACAATATTCAGGAAATCTGCCGTTACAGGCCCATTATCATTGACGCCATCCTGCAGGTTCTTTCGCGCCAACCCATCCCAGTCATTCGGAGAAAGCTCGACGTCAGCAACGTTCCCGCTCAGATTCTAGCGCCGATCAATAGGGCCCTTGGCGCCGAAATCGTACGGGCCGTTTACGTGGTTCCGGGGGCAAATGCGAAGGGGTATAACACCGGTCTATTCCGCGTTTCGGCTTCGAGTTGTAAAATTATCGGGAACAAAGAGGCTGAGACCAAGAAAAGCCAATAAGCGCTATCTGGGGTACTGATCGCCGGTGTTCGATGATGCTGGACGGGACTCTCCGTTGGAATCGTTCCGGTCAGCTTTCAATTCACTCATAGGTCCGCAATGGGTCGAAACGCCCCCTCTGGCTGGTCGAAGCGGCCTGCCTTTCGACGGCTTGGCCGCCGATGATCCAGCGCATGGCGCGGCTCACGGCCCGTCAACAGTCCGTGAGGCGGCCCCAGGGGCGTGATAAGGGGCGTGATATTGCCATTGGAATGCCTATATTATCCCGGCTGTGACACAGATGTTTTTGACCTTGAAACTTCCCGCCCGGCTGATGTCCGTCGTCGTCTGCGTCAGGGCTCTCGCCCTGGTTCTCGCCCTGGCCGTGTTGGCGTTCTCCGCCCCTCCGGCCAAGGCCGCGGCCGATGGCGGTCCCGATGCCAGCCCGGGGGCCTCGCCGTGGCAACAGACCGAGCAGACGGCGCTGCGCCTGATCGCGGCGACGCAAACCACGGGCGACGCCCGGATTCTCAAACTCGGTCTTCACTTCAAGCTCAAGCCGGGCTGGAAGGTCTATTGGCGTTCGCCCGGCGACGCCGGGTTCCCGCCGATGCCCGACTGGAGCCCGTCGGAGAACCTGAAGACGGCGGTCCTGCACTGGCCGGCGCCGCAGCGGTTCGAGGTGCTGGGCCTGCAGACGCTGGGCTACACCGACGAGGTCGTGCTGCCGATGACGGTCGAATTGATGGATCCGGCCAAGCCGTTGCGCATGGCCGGCGAAGTCAATTACCTGACGTGCCAGGAAATCTGCATCCCCTACACCGCCAAGCTGGCCCTGACCCTGCCCCAGGGGCCGGTCCAGCCGAGCCCCTTCGCGCACCTGATCGGCCGCTTCCAGGCCGACGTCCCCGGCGACGGCAGCCGCTACGGGCTGGCCATCGAAAGCGCCGAGTCCTGGACCCAGGGCAAGACCACGCTTCTGCTGGTGACGGCGAGCGCGGCTTCTCCCTTCGAGGCCCCCGACCTTTACGCCGAAGGCCCGCCGGAGCTGGCGTTTTCGAAACCGACCGTCGATTTCAGCAACGCCGGTCGCACCGCCCGCCTGCGGATCGAGGTGTACGGCCTCGACGCCCTGGAGGGCCCGAAATCCGAAACCCTGGCCGGCCAATCCCTGACCCTGACCCTGACCGACGGCAAGCGGGCGGCGGAAAGGCGGCTGACCGTCGCCGCCGGGATCGGTTCGGCGGCCGGCGGCGCCAAATCCCTGGCCGTCATCCTGATGCTGGCGGTGTTGGGGGGGCTGATTCTCAACCTCATGCCCTGCGTGCTGCCGGTGCTGTCGATCAAGCTGTTGGGCGTCGTCGGCCACGGTGGCGGCGAAACCCGGACGGTGCGGCTCAGCTTCGTCGCCTCGGCCG
>JADFNT010000389.1 GCA_022563215.1 Pseudomonadota bacterium | reverse complement strand
GTGCTCAGCCCGTAGGCGACGGGGATATCCAACGCCCATTCCGATTTGGCGGTCTCCGCCTTGTCTTCGGGGTCGCCGGAAAGGGTCACCACCTCGATGCCGATTTCGTTGAAGTCGCCGGCCATGCCGTTCAGCCGGCCTAAGTATTTTTTGCAGATCGGGCAATGCAGGCCCCGATAGACGACGATCATCTGCCAGCCGTCCCTGGCGCCTCCGAGACGCACCTCGCCGCCGCCGGCCAGCGGCAGGTCCAGTTCAGGCAGCGGCCCGCCGGATTTGATTTTTTCGCTCATGGATAATGTCTCCCTTATGGCGGTTGGTTTTTCGATTTCCCCTCCGGCCTTGGCGGCCCGGGTTGCCCAGCATTCCCGGGGAACTCCGGATTTGTCAGGGAATCACAACATGGTGTATGCTCCGGCCCGCAAACCTTGGCGCCGTCCTTGGGAGGATGTGCTCAGATGAATACGGCGGTCGAAAATTATCCGGCTCTGGTTCTCAACGCCGATTTCCGGCCGTTGAGCTACTTCCCGCTGTCCTTGTGGTCGTGGCAGAACTCGATCAAGGCGGTGTTTCTCGCGCGCGTCAACGTGGTCTCCGAATACGACCGCACCGTCCACTCGCCAAGCATTGAACTGAAGATGCCGAGCGTCATCTCGCTGAAGAAATACGTGCACATGGACCGCCGCCCGGCGTTCACGCGATTCAATGTGTTCCTGCGCGACGCCTTCTCGTGCCAGTACTGCGGCGGCGCCTTCCAGGCCGAGGTGCTGACTTTCGACCACATCATCCCGCGCTCCCAGGGCGGACGAACGATGTGGGAAAACGTAGTCACCGCGTGCGAGCCGTGCAACCTGAAGAAAGGCCACCGGCTGCCCCGGGATTCGGGGATGCGGCCGCTGCGCCGCCCGGGCCGTCCGTCCAACTACCAACTGCAGAAGAACGGCCGCGCCTTCCCGCCCAACTACCTGCACCAAAGCTGGCGCGATTTCCTCTATTGGGACACCGAGCTGGAAACGACTTAAACTGCCCCTCAATCGCCGGGCGGGAGCCTTCGGCCCAAATTATGTCCCCCTGGGGCTTTCCTCGCATGAACTCGGGCGCGCCGTCGCGCTTGCCAAGGGGCGCAAGATGGGCCCCTTGGTTTCTCTTCTCTGTCTTTACATATTCCCCGGTATCCCTATACTCCCGCGCTTCATTCCCGGGAACGCGGGCGAGCGTATAAGCGGCGCCGCCCCGCCCAGCCTTTAAGCGGGCCTACCGGGACAAAACGACACCCGGATCAACGCGGGAGAGAGTTTCATGACCAAACGCCTCAAGTCCAAGTACAAGATCAACCGCCGCCTCGGCGTCAACCTGTGGGGGCGGCCGAAAAGCCCCGTCAACACCCGCGATTACGGCCCCGGACAGCACGGCCAGCGGCGCGGCCGCAAGCCCAGCGACTTCGGCATCCAACTGATGGCGAAGCAGAAGCTGAAGGGGTACTACGGCAACATCACCGAGAAACAGTTCCGCCGCTATTACCGCGAGGCCGACCGGCGGCGCGGCGACACGTCCGAGAACCTGATCGGGCTGCTGGAGCGCCGCCTCGATGCCGTCGTCTACCGGATGAAGTTCGTGCCCACCGTGTTCTCGTCGCGCCAGTTCATCAACCACGGCCACATCCGCGTCAACGGCAAGCGGGTCAACATCCCGAGCTACCAGGTCAAGGAAGGCGACGTCATCGAGGTCAAGGAGAAGTCGCGCCAGCTTCCCTTGGTGCTGCTGGCCATCGAAAGCGCGGAACGCGACGTCCCCGATTACCTCGACGTCAACCTCAAGAAGATGCAGGGCATCTTCAAGGCGACGCCGAAACTGACCGACGTCCCCTATCCGGTGACCATGGAGCCGAACCTGGTGATCGAGTTCTATTCGCGTTAGGCGCACCGGGATTTTTAAATCCAAAGGGGCCGCGCCGGAAACGGTGGGGCCCTTTTTTGTGGATAGAAGATGAACCACGAAGGCACGAAGACACGAAAAGAAATTAACCCTTCTTTCCCTTTTTCTTTGAGTCTTTGTGGTGAAAAAAAACAAAAGGCTAAAAATGAGCGACGAGTTGAAAGGCATGCTGCTGGGCGTCGTCGGCGTCGTCATCTTC
>JADFNT010000388.1 GCA_022563215.1 Pseudomonadota bacterium | reverse complement strand
ACTTCGCCCTTGAGCCCGGGCGCGCCGGAAATGGCGCCGATGCAGACTCGGTCTTCGGGCGATGGTTTTTGCTGTGTTGCCGCCATGATTATTTACGCTTTCGTCCCTTGCCCGGGACTAGCCGTCCTTCTTGTCCTTGTCCTCTTCGTCGGCTTTAGCTTCGTCGGCCTTCTCCTCCGGCTTGTCCTCGGCCTTGTCGTCTTCGGCCTTCTCCTCCGGCTTGTCCTCGGCCTTGTCGTCCTCGGCCTTTTCCTCCGGCTTGTCGTCGGCCGGGGCCTCCTCGGCCTTTTCCTCCACCGGGGCTTCGGCTGCCTTCTTGGCCTTCTCCTCGGCTTCCTTCTGGCGCTCCAGGGTCTTGGCCCGGGGCAAGTGCTGTTTCGTCTGCTCCGGGATCGGCGGTTTGTCGATTATCCCGAGATCGCCCAGGAAACGGGCCACCCGGTCGGACGGCTTGGCGCCGACGCCGAGCCAGTATTTGATCCGCTCGTCGTCGAGCTTCAGCCGCTCGGGGTGGTCCTTGGCGACCATCGGGTTGTAGGTGCCGACTCGTTCGATGTAGCGCCCGTCGCGGGGCTTGCGTGAATCCGCCACGACGACGCGGTAATAGGGGCGCTTTTTGGCGCCGCCGCGTGAAAGCCGAATTTTCAAAGACATATCGTTTCGTCGTCCTTTTGCCGTTGGGGTTGGAGGGGTTGGAAAAAATCCGTCAACGCATGAACGGGCCGCCCGGCGGAGGCATCATGCCGGGCGGCAGGCCGCCGCCGAGCAGGCCCTTCTTACCCATTTTGCCGGCCTTTTTCATCATCGTTGACATCTGCTTGTACTGTTTGAGGACCCGGTTGACGTCCTGCACCGAGGTCCCCGAGCCGGCGGCGATGCGCTTGCGCCGCGAGGCGTTCAAGAGTTTCGGGTTGCGCCGTTCCTTGAGCGTCATCGACAGGATCACCGCCTCTTGGCGGGCGATCATCTTGTCGTCGATGTTGGCCGCCGCGATCTTGTCCTTGATCTTGGCGGCGCCGGGCAGCATGCCCAAAAGCCCCTCCATGTCGCCCATCTTGCGGAGCTGCTTGAACTGTTCGGCCATGTCCTCGAGGGTGAACGTGCCCTTCAACATCTTGGCCGCCATCTTCTCGGCGTCTTCCTGGTCGACGACTTCGGCCGCCTTTTCCACCAGGCCGACGACGTCGCCCATCCCTAAGATCGAGCCGGCGATGCGCCGGGCGTCGAAGGTTTCCAGCGCGTCTAACTTTTCGCCGGTGCCCATCAGCTTGATCGGCCGCCCGGTGACCGCGCGCATGGAAAGCGCGGCGCCGCCCCGGGCGTCGCCGTCGACGCGGGTCAGCACGATGCCGGTGACGCCGATCTTGTCGTTGAATTCACGGGCCAGGTTGACCGCGTCCTGGCCGGTCAGGGCGTCGGCGACCAAAAGCGTCTCGGTGGGGTTGGCGGCGTCCTTGACGGCGGCGACTTCGGCCATCAGTTCGTCGTCGATATGAAGCCGCCCGGCGGTGTCCAGGATCACCACGTCCATGCCTTCACGGGCCGCCGTGGTCATCGCCCGCTTGGCGATGGCGACCGGCTGTTCGCCGAGAACCGGCTCCAGGGTCCGAACGCCGGTCTGTTCGCCCAGTTGCGTGAGCTGTTGCTGGGCCGCCGGGCGCATGACGTCGAGGGACGCCATCAGGACCCTTTTCTTTTCCTTTTTCCGCAGCCGCAGGCCCAGTTTGGCCGAGGTCGTGGTCTTGCCCGAGCCCTGCAGGCCGACCATTAAAATCGCCACCGGGGGCGTGCCGGCGAAGTTGAGGGCGCCGTCGTCGCTGTCGAGGATTTCGACCAAATGGTCATGGACGGCCTTGACCACCATCTGTCCGGGGGTGACGCTGCGAAGGAGTTCCTCGCCGGTCGCGCGCACCGTGACTTCGGCGATGAAATCCTTGACCACGGGGAGCGCCACGTCGGCTTCCAAAAGTGCTACGCGGATTTCGCGCATGGCTTCTTCGACGTCGGCCTCCTTCAAGGCGCCGCGCTTCGTCAGCTTGTCGAAGATGCCGCCCAGGCGGCCGGTCAGGTCGTCAAACATGCATCGTCCTTGCGTTTCCGTTTGCCATCGGGAGCCAAAACAAAGGCCTGTCGC
>JADFNT010000056.1 GCA_022563215.1 Pseudomonadota bacterium | reverse complement strand
GGGCGGCGGGCTGATCTGGCTGGCCAGGGACGCCACACCGGACGCCGGGCACGAAACCGTGCGCCGGGCGGTCGGGGCCGCCGGCGGCCACGCGACGCTGGTGCGGGCCGGAGCCGACGTGCGCAATCGGGTGCCGGTGTTCGAGCCGCAGACCGGGGCGCTTGGGGAACTCACGGCGCGCATCAAGGAAGGGTTCGACCCCAAGGGCATCCTCAACCCCGGGCGCATGGTCGAGGGGGTGTAGGCGCCATGCAGACCGACTTTACCCTGGCCCAGCTCGCCGATCCGGAAATCGACGCCGCCAACACGATCCTGCGCAAGTGCGTGCATTGCGGGTTCTGCCTCGCCACGTGCCCGACCTACGTGCTGTTGGGCGACGAACTGGACAGCCCGCGCGGGCGCATCTACATGATCAAGAACATGCTGGAATCAGGCCAGCCGCCGACGGCCAAGGTGGTCAAGCACATCGACCGCTGCCTTTCGTGCCTTTCGTGCATGACCACGTGTCCGGCGTCGGTCGATTACATGCACCTGGTCGACCGCGCCCGCGTCCGCATCGAGAAGACCTTCGCCCGGCCGTGGCCGGAGAGGATGCTGAGAGCCCTGCTGGCCTTCGTCGTGCCGTCGCCGGGGGTGTTCCGCCTGGCGCTCAAGGCCGCCGCCCTCGGCCGGCCCTTCAAGGCGATGTTGCCGGGGCGGCTGAAGGGGATGATCGACATGGCCCCGGACCGCGTCCCCGCCGCCTCAGACGTCGACCGGCCGCAGGTCTTCGAGGCCGAAGGAAAACGCCGCAAGCGCGTCGCCCTGTTGACCGGCTGCGCGCAACAGGTGCTGAGGCCATCGATCAACGAGGCCACGGTGCGGCTGCTGACCCGCCGCGGCTGCGAGGTGGTGGTCGCCGAGGGCGCCGGATGCTGTGGGGCGCTGGTCCACCATATGGGCCGCGAGGACCAGGCCCAGAAACAGGCCCAGGCCAATATCGAAGCCTGGGAAAAGGCCGGGGTCGAGGCCGTCGTCATCAACGCGTCCGGCTGCGGCACCATGATCAAGGATTACGGCTGGATGCTGAAACACGACCCGGCGTGGGCCGAGCGCGCCGCCCGGATCGCGGACCTGGCCCGCGACGTCACCGAGATCATCAGCGAGTTGGGGTTGGGCGAAGCGGCGGAAAAGGGGCTGCCGGTGGTGACCTATCATTCGGCGTGCTCGATGCAGCACGGCCAGGGCCTGCACGAGGAGCCGAAGGCGCTCCTGGCGGCCGCCGGGTTCGAGGTCCGGGAACCGGCCGAAGGGCACCTGTGCTGCGGTTCGGCCGGCACCTACAACATGATGCAGCCGGCCCTCGCCGGCCGGCTTCTGGAGCGCAAGGTCGAAAACCTGAAAAGGGCCGGCGGCGCCGTCATCGCCACCGGCAACATCGGCTGCCTGGAACAGATCACCGGCGGTTTCGCCGGCCGCACCGGGGAAAATCAGGGCCCGCCCGTGGTCCATACCGTCGAATTGCTGGACTGGGCGACCGGCGGGCCGAAGCCCGAGGGGATTGCCTAACGCGCCGTCACGATCCGTTGATCGGCCATTCCCGGCGTTCGCTTGGCAGGGGTCGGGCGCCGGGGTAATCTGGGGCGATGACGAGGTTTCTTTCCCTGGTATTGGCGTTGGCGGTCCTGGCGTCGCCGGTGGGCGCCCGGGCGGACCAGACGAGTCCCGAGCTGGACGGTCTTTTCGAACGCCTGAAGACGACCATCAGCGTCGCCGAGAGCACCGCCGTGGAAGCGGCGATCTGGACGATCTGGCTCCACCAGGGGACGACCGAGATCGACCGCGACATGGCGCTCGGCATCGCCGCCATCAACGAAGGCGCCTACCGGCGCTCGCTCTCCCACTTCGACCGGATGGTGCGCGCCGCGCCCGATTTCGCCGAGGCCTGGAACAAACGCGCCACGGTGCATTACCTGATGGGCAACTTCGACGCTTCGGTCGCCGACATACGACGGACCCTGGCGCTGGAGCCGCGCCATTTCGGGGCGCTGTCGGGCATGGGACTGATCTACGACGCCATCGGCAACCAGACGGCGGCGGTGAAGATGTGGGAGAAGGCCCTGGGAATCCATCCCTATTTGCCCGGCATGAAGGCCCGGATCCAGGAACTCCGCGCCAAGGCCAAGGGCCGGGCGTTGTGACCCGGGGCGGCGGCCGTTGAAGGCCATCGCCCGACGATGAGCGACAGGACAGGCGAAGGAACAGGCGATTAAAGGAGAAACCGATGGACAAAAGTTCCGCCCCCCGGATTTTAGCTTCCTTGATGCTGGCCTTCGGCCTGCTGTTGGCGGTTGCGGCGCCGGCGTCGGCCAAGTCGGAGATCAATTCGTCCCTTATCGGCTCCGTCGCCATCGACGGCACCGACCCGGTCGCCTATTTCGCCGAAGGCAAGGCGGTCAAGGGCTCGTCCGGTTTCACCCACCAGTGGAAGGGGGCGGCATGGCGGTTCAAGAACGCCGCCAACCGCGACGCCTTCGCCGCCAGCCCGGAAAAATACAGCCCCCAGTTCGGCGGCTATTGCGCCTGGGCCGTCAGCCAGGGCTACACCGCCGGCATCGACCCCGAGGCGTGGAAGATTGTCCGGGGCAAGCTCTACCTCAACTATTCCAAGGGCGTGCAGGCCCAATGGGTCGAGGATATCCCCGGCAACATCGCCAAGGCGGAAAGCCACTGGCCCGGGGTCCTGGATAATTGAAATGACCGCCAGGACGGCAAAGGTCAACGACGACCTGATCGCGGCGCTCGGCGCCATCGTCGGCGACCGGCTCTCGGTCGCCGAGGCGGTGCGCGAACAGCACGGCCACGACGAATCCTACCATCCCTCTCATCCGCCCGATGCGGTGGTGTTCGCCGAGACCACCGAGGAAGTCAGCGACATCGTCAAGCTGTGCGCGGCCGGCGACGTGCCGGTCATTCCCTTCGGCAGCGGCACCTCCCTGGAAGGCCACGTGGCGGCATTGAACGGCGGGGTGTGCATCGACCTGATGCGCATGAACGAAATCATCGAAGTCAATGCCGAGGACCTGGACGCCATCGTCCAGGCCGGCGTCACCCGCAAGCAGTTGAACGAACACCTCCGCGATACGGGACTGTTCTTTGCCATCGACCCCGGCGCCGATGCGTCTCTCGGCGGCATGACGGCGACCCGGGCGTCGGGCACCAACGCGGTGCGCTACGGCACCATGCGCGAGAACGTCCTGGCCCTGACCGTGGTCCTGGCCGACGGGCGCGTCATCCGCACCAGCCGCCGGGCCCGGAAGTCTTCGGCCGGCTACGACCTGACGCGGCTGTTCGTCGGCTCGGAAGGGACGCTCGGCGTCATCACCGAGGTGACGGTCCGCCTTTACGGCATCCCGGAAGCCGTGTCTTCGGCCGTGTGCCCGTTCCCGGACCTGGAATCGGCGGTCCGGACGGTCATACAGACCATTCAAATGGGCGTCCCGGTGGCCCGGATCGAGCTTCTGGACGAGGTCCAGATGGACGCCATCAACAAGTTCTCGAAGCTCGATTATCCGGTCAAGCCGACCCTGTTTTTCGAATTCCACGGCACCGAAAAGGGCGTCGTCGAACAGGTCGAGACGGTCGAGGCCATCGCCGGCGATTTCGGCGCCGACGAATTCCAGTGGGCGACCAAGGCCGAAGACCGCAACCGCCTGTGGCAGGCCCGCCACGATGCCTATTACGCCTGCCTGGCGCTCAAGCCCGGATCGAAGGGCATGGCCACCGATGTCTGCGTGCCGATCTCGCGTCTTGCCGAGTGCATCCTCGAAACCCGCCGCGACATCGATGAAAGCGGCCTCCTGGCGCCGATCGTCGGCCATGCGGGCGACGGCAATTTCCACGTCATCCTGTTGATGGACCCCGACGACGAGGACGACGTGGCCCGTTGCAAGGCGTTCAACGAACGGCTTATCATGCGGGCCCTGGCCATGGACGGGACCTGCACCGGAGAGCACGGCGTCGGTTCCGGCAAGATCGATTTCCTGATCGCCGAACACGGCGAGGCGGTCAGCGTCATGCGGGCGCTGAAACTGGCGCTGGACCCGCAAAACATCATGAACCCCGGCAAGATCGTCCGTCTGTGACGGTGGACAATCCCCAAGACGCCCTGCCCCATGACGCCCTGCGCAGGCTTTTCGACGCCGCCGTGGCGGCCGCCGATCCGGCCCTCGCGGTGCCGCCCCATCTGCCCGCCCCTCCGGTCGGGCGCACCGTCGTCATCGGCGCCGGCAAGGCGTCGGCGGCCATGGCGCGCGCCGTCGAGGACAACTGGGACGGAGACCTTTCCGGCCTGGTGGTCACCCGCACCGGCTGCGCCGTTGCTTGTGATCGCATCGAAATCGTCGAAGCGGCGCATCCGGTCCCCGACGCCGCCGGCCTGCAGGCGGCTCAACGGATCCTCGCCCTGGCCAAGGGCCTGAGCGCCGACGACCTGCTGCTGGCGCTTATTTCCGGCGGCGGCTCGGCGCTGTTGACCCTGCCGGCGGCGGGGCTGACCCTGGAGGACAAACAGGCGGTCAATTCGGCCCTGTTGCGGTCCGGCGCCACCATCGGCGACATGAACTGCGTGCGCAAGCATCTGAGCGCCATCAAGGGCGGCCGTCTGGCCACCGCCGCCAGTCCGGCCCGCATCGTCAGCCTGTTGATTTCCGACGTTCCCGGCGACGACCCGGCAGTCATCGCCTCGGGCCCCACCGTTGCCGACCCCACGACCACCGAAGACGCCTTAGGCGTCATCGAGAAATTCGCCATCGACGTGCCGCCGGCGGTCGCCGACACCCTGCGATCGGACGCCGCCGAGACCCCGAAACCCGGCCATCCCGCCTTCGAGTCCACCGACACCCGGATCGTCGCCCGGCCCCAGGGCAGCCTCGAGGCGGCGGCCTCGAAGGCGGAGGAAATGGGATGGACGCCGGTGATCCTTGGCGACGCCATCGAGGGAGAAGCCCGCGACGTGGCGCGCCAGCATGCCACGCAGGCGCAGGAGTCCCTGGGCGCCATGGAAACCGGCAAGCCGGCGAAGCCGCCGGTGGTGTTGCTGTCCGGCGGCGAGGTCACGGTGACGCTGAAGGGGAAGGGCCGGGGCGGTCCGAACGCGGAATACCTGCTGGCCCTGGCCCTGGCCCTGGACGGGGCGGCGGGCATCCATTCCCTGGCCTGCGACACCGACGGCATCGACGGCTCAGAGAACAACGCCGGTGCCGTCATCGGCCCC
Organism: Pseudomonadota bacterium; assembly: GCA_022563215.1. Taxonomy (GTDB): domain Bacteria; phylum Pseudomonadota; class Alphaproteobacteria; order Rhodospirillales; family Casp-alpha2; genus Casp-alpha2. The sequence continues at coordinate 3,278 of JADFNT010000056.1, read as the reverse complement.
GAGACCCTTGCCCGGGCCCGGGACCTGGGCCTGGACGCGGCGAAATATTTGGCCGACAACGACGCCTACGGCTATTTCGAGGCCCTCGGCGATCTGGTGGTTACCGGACCGACGTTGACCAACGTCAACGACTTCCGGGCTATCCTCCTGAGCCCTTGACGGGCCCGGGCGGGGGCGGTTTTGGTTCGCCCCTGTTCGATTTGCCCCGGCCGCCAACTGTTACTACACTCGTTTCGTTCCGGCCTTGACGGCCCGGAAACGTACTTCCTTTTGCGGACCGCGGAGAAGACACGGTGAAAAGAGTCTTGTGGGCCATCGGCGGGCTTGTGGTGCTGCTTGTCGCCGCCGTATTGATCGGCCCCGGACTGGTCGACTGGAACCAATACAAGGGCGACATCCAGAAACAGGCCCGCAATGCCACCGGCCGCGAGCTGACCATCAACGGCGACATCTCGATCACCGTTTTGCCGGCGCCGGCGCTGATCGTCAATGACGTCCTGCTGGCCAATATCGAGGGCGCGGCCTCGAAAAACATGTTGCGGCTCAAGTATCTGGAGGTCCGCATCGCCCTGGCGCCGCTCCTGGCCGGCCGGATCGAGGTCGAACGCATCAAGCTGGTGAACCCGGAAATCGAACTGGAGGTTCTGGCCGACGGGCGCAAGAACTGGGTTTTCGATACGGATGGCCCGGGCACCGCCTCGCAGCCGCTTCCCGGGGAAGAAAAGGGCGGAGCGGCGGGCGATATTTCGGCGCCGCCGATCGTGCTTCAGAACTTCACCATCGAGAACGGATTCCTGACCTATCGCGACGGCCAAAGCGGCACCGTCGAGCGGATCGAGAAGATCAACGCCAATATTACCGCCGCCTCGCTCAACGGGCCGTTCGAAAGCACCGGCGACTTCAGGCTCCGGGGCGTGCCCCTGGTCTATGACGTCAACGTCGCCGAGATCATTCACGGACGCACGGTGCCGTTCAACCTCAAGATCGGCATGAAACCGGGCCAAGCGAAGCTGCAAATGACCGGGACCGTCGTCGGCCTGGAAGGCAAGCCCAAGGTCAAGGGAAAAATCAAGGGCGAGGGAGCGTCGCTGGCGGGGCTGATCCAGGCTGCCCTGCCCGGCACCGACCTGCCGGGGATCGCCGATCAGGCGTTTACCTTCGAAGGCGTCGTCGTCGCCTCCGCCGCCGGGGGTGAAATCAAGGAGCTCAATTTCCGTCTCGGGATAACCCAGGCGACCGGCGACATCGCCGTCGAACTCGGCAAGACGCCGAGCGTCACCGTGCACCTCGCCGCCAACCGGATCGATCTTGACAAATTGATCAGCCTGCAGGCGGTGATCGAAAAGGCCCCGGCCAAGGCGCAAGGCGTGGCCGAAAAACCAAGGGCCGGAAAACCGAAGGCCGAAGCCCCCGTTCCGGCGGCGGCCTTCGCCCTGCCGACGAACGTCAACGGCTCGCTTATTTTTACCGCCGAGGCCATTACCTACCGCAACGGCGTCATCCGCGAGACAGTGCTGAACGCCGAACTGGCCCACGGCGAGGTTACCCTTTCACAGCTTTCCGGGCAGTTCCCCGGGGGATCGGACCTGGCGCTGTTCGGTTTCCTTACCACGGCCAAGGGCCAGCCCCGCTTCGAAGGCGAACTTGAAATCACCGTCAGCGACCTGCGTGGGGTGATGAACTGGCTGGGGGTGGACCCGGCGGGCATTGGGCCCGACCGGCTGAGGAAAATGGCCCTGACGACCCGTGTGGTGGCGGTGCCGAGCCAAGCCCAGTTTACGGGCCTTGACCTGCAACTGGATTCATCCCGGCTCACGGGCGGGATGACGGTGGCCTTCACAAAGCGGCCGTCCTTCGGTGCCGACCTCACCATCGACCGCCTCAACCTCGACGCCTACCTGCCGAAAACCCCGGCGAAGAAAGCCAAGACCGCGCCCCAGGCCGCCTCTAAGGACAAGGACGCCCAGAACGCCCAGGACGCCCAGGACGCCAAGGCGAAGATGGCGGATAACCCCCTGGCCGGACTCAAGGTGCTGACCGGGTTCGACGCCAACCTCAAGACCCGGATCAAATCCCTGACCTTTCGCGGCACGCCGATCAAGAACGTGTTGGTGGACGGGACCCTCTATAACGGCCGGATCGAAATTCGCCGCCTGAATATCGCCAGGATTGCCGGTGCCTCGGTTTCGCTGAAAGGCGTTGTCGACGGGCTGGGCGGCGTTCCCACGGCCAAGGGGCTGGTCTTCGACGTCAAGATCGACGACGTTCCTAAAATGCTCAGATTCGCCGGCATCGACATCGGGGCGACGCCCAAGGGCCTTGGCCCCGTGACCCTGAAGGGACGGATCGACGGCAACCTGTTGGCGCCGAAGTTCGACCTCAACCTCAGCGGCGCCGGGGCGACGGCGACCTTGAACGGCCAACTTGACGGGCTGGGGTTCCTGCCTGCCGTCAAGGAGTTGAAGCTGCGGCTTAACGCCAAGGACGCCTCGCGGCTGCTGAAGCTGGCCGGCATCGACGCCCCGGCGTTGAAAAAGCTGGGGCCGGTGGACCTGAGCGGCATCATTGACGGCAATATTCTGAACCCGAAACTGGCGTTGACCCTGAAGGCGGCGGGCGGCCAGGTCCGGGTCCAGGGCTCCGTCAACATGGTTCCCGTCGGCGATATGCTCGATATGACCGTCACCGCCGAGTACCCGCAATTGGCGCGGCTTCTGAAAGCGATTGGGGGCGGGTATCGTCCGTCCGGCAAGGTCGGCGGCCTCGATTTCGAGGCCCGGCTCCGGGGCGGGCCGAAGGGGCTGACCCTTGACGGCATCAAGGCCAAGATCGGTCCCACCCCGATCAATGGCGACATCGTGGTCGGGTTCGCAGGCGCGCGCCCGGACATCAAGGCCAATTTGACCACCGGCGCCCTGGTCCTGGATCCGTTCCTGCCGGCCAGGAAAACGGCCTCCCTTTGGCCGGGGGTGAAGGCCCGCCATGCCGCCCGGACGGCGGCGCCCTGGTCCCGCGATCCCATCGACCTTTCGGGACTGGCCGGGATCGACGCCGTATTGACCTTGAAATCGCCGTCCATCCAATTCCAGCAATACCGGCTCGACAACGTCGACATCTCGGTGAAGCTGGCCCAGGGTCGCCTCAACGCCGACAAGCTGACCGGCGTCCTGTTCGGCGGCGCCTTGCACGCCACCGCCGCCGCCACCACCACCGCCCGGCCCCGGGTCGAGACCGTGTTCGCGCTCGAGAACATGAGCATCGGCCAGGCGACGAAGGCG
>JADFNT010000387.1 GCA_022563215.1 Pseudomonadota bacterium | reverse complement strand
TACATGCTTGAGCGGGCGGCTCCGATCGCCGGCGACAGCGGCCAGTCGCGCGCGGTCCTCGGCTGCCACGATCACGCAGATATCTTGTGAGGTGGTCCCACATCGTTGTGCCATGCCCATAGACTCGCATGCCTGCGGGAGTTCGTGAATCCTGTGTTTGCGTCAGTGCACTAGCTGTCAGACCGCTGTAGGGGGAAAACTATTCTGACGGTGGTGGGAATTAGGTAGGATTCGAGCCGATTTGAATGTTGTCTGGGAAACCTCAGTTCAAACGGTTCGACGCGGTTGGGAAGACCCGGCGATGAGCGCCGGCGTCAGATCGCAGCCCACCAAAAGGAGGAACGACATGGCTAAGAAAATTATGATTTGCTTCGACGGAACCTGCAATCATCCTAGCGACGCCAAACAGGAAAAGGAATGGTTCGGCCTGTTGGGAGATCTTGAAGACAACGGAATCACCAATATCCTGAAGCTGCATATTTTGTTCGGCGGCAACCTGACAAATGACCCGGAGGCGGTTGCGGGGCAACACAGCTTCTATTATTCGGGCGTCGGTACCTACGGCAACAATATCCAGAAAATCTTCAATGCTGGCTTTTCGCCCAATAATATGGACGTTCGTAGGATCATAAAGATGGCAGCCGCCGACCTGAACAAAGCCTACGAATCCCCCAAAGTCGATGCCGACGGAAAGGCCGTCGAGGGGACGGGCGACGAAATCTTTATATTCGGTTTCAGCCGTGGCGCCGCCATCGCGCGGCGCTTCGCCTCGGTGATTGGCGATTACATCGATTTTCCCGACGGCCATCGACCGGTCCGCTTCCTGGGCGTTTTCGATACCGTGGCGGCCATCGGATTCCCCAACCTGGATGATGCCACGAAGCCACAATCGGACGTGGTCTTCGAAGACCACTGGGTGTCGCCGCATGTCGTCGAGGCCTTGCATCTGGTCTCTGCCGACGAGCGCCGGAGCGCCTTCATGCCGACGTTGATGAATAAGGAAGAGGACAAGGTCACGGAAATCTGGTTTGCGGGCGCCCACGCGGATGTCGGTGGCGGTTTCTGGTTTGACGGCCTGTCCGACGTAACCCTGCAGTTCATGATCAAAAAGCTCGAAAAGGACCTAGGCGTGGAAATGCTGTCCCTCGACAAGGTGGATTACGACCAACTCCAGGCCAAGGACTGCAGCTATCGGATCGACCGGGACGACATGCAGATTAAACCCAATATCAAGGGCAAGAGCCATCAACAGGACCGCTTCGCGCCAATCGCTGAGATGACTCTCGAAACCCGCCACGTCAGGGTCAACATTGACGACAAGGCCAGCGACGAGAACCCTAAACTCCATCAGTCCGTCGGCAATAGGATCGCAAAGCTGATCGACTACCGGCCACGGGCGTTGAAGGGGATTAACCACGACATCGTTGACGACGACGGCAAGGTCATCCGAAAGGACGTGCATGGCGTCTGGGATTACATTGAACCCCTGGAGGTGGTCGCCTGACGCCGTTTTCGGAAATCGCGATGAGCGGCCGTCTGCGCCGCGCCGGAGGAGGGCGCGATCAACGCCCAGCTCTTGACGTGATGCTGAAGGCAGCCACGCGGGGTGAATTTGACGACGTGGCCGCGTGGTCCGTTGATCGGCTGGGGCGGTCCCTCCAGCATTTATTGGACTTGACCGGCCATTTGCTTGACCTGTCCGCTTCACCCCTGAAAGCGGATAGTCCCGTTCAGTCCCAACACCCCACCTGGAAACTCTCCCCCGGAAACGCTTTAATCGCCCGATGTCGAGAGCGATCCCATCCGGCCTTTTGCTCGGCCTTCTGCTGGCCATGATTTTGCCCGCGCCGGCGGCGGCGGGGATGAAGGTCGATCTCGAGCTTATCCTGATGGCGGATGCGTCCGGGAGCATCGACCACGAGGAATTCCTGTTGCAGCGCCGGGGATACGCCCGGGCGCTGCGCGATCCCCGCGTCATCGACGCCATCCGCACCGGCCGGTTGGGCCGCATCGCCCTTTCCTACGTGGAGTGGAGCGGCCCCGAAATTCAGGTCCCGATCGTGCCCTGGACCGTGATCCGCGACAAGGCGGATATTGTTTCGTTTGCGGAACGGCTGGAGAAAATCCCGCGCCAGGCC
>JADFNT010000055.1 GCA_022563215.1 Pseudomonadota bacterium | reverse complement strand
TTCTCCGGACGCGCGGCGAATATCTTCTCCGCGAGCTCGGGCACGCCCGTCACCGTCCCGCCGGGTGAGTCGATGTCCAGCACGATCGCGTCGACCCGGGAGCTCGAGGCCGCCTGGTCGATGACTTCGCCGAGCTGGAGCGCACCCACTCCGAGGCTCTGGGTCCGGTTCGCAATCACCCCGACGATCGGGATGACCTGCACGTTGCGGTCGCCCTTGGCTCGGCGACCCGCGCGGGGATGGGCAACATGGAGCTCCGCGTGAAGCTCCGGTCCACTGAACGACACGCCTTCGAGCCCCCGTCGCCGGATGACACCGACGAAAGCGTCCAGCGTTCGGCGATCTATGGCGAGGGGCTCGGCAGTCAGTGCCCGAAGGAGCCTCGGCAGATTGCTCACACTACCTCGGCGCGGCATGCCGACGGTTCGAGGAAATCGGGATCGCCGGTGCGGAGAAAGGTTCGGAATCCGACCGCTCCTCGGAGGACAGCGATCGCCAGCTCGAGTTGTTCGGGCTGGTGAGCGCGGGCGTGAAACGCGAGCTCGAGCAAGTCGATGTCGCGTTCGATGGCATCGAGAACTTCGGTCGGTCGGACATCGTTTTCGGCTTGCCACCGGGCACGGAGTGCCAGTAGTGCCCGCTTGATCGACGCCCTTCTCGGGTCTCGCATTCGCCTACGTCCGGGCGGCGAGCGTGACGATCGGGGACAGCGTGGCCGTGCCATTCGCCGGCGTGAGTGCCGATCTCCACCACGGAGCCCCGTCGTTCCGAATCCAGAATTTCAAAACGGATTCGTGGGTCACGAACCGGACGTGGACGCTGGAGGCGCCTGTGAACGGCTGATAGGTGCCTTCCAAATACTCGCCCCAGTTGGCGAGGATGAGGTCGCCCGCGCTCCCCAACGTGGAACAATGTTCTGAGTAGAACATCGGGCGGCCGGCGAGGAAGTCGGGACTCTCTTCGCGATTGGACGGCTGATAGAGCGAGGTCGAGCCGCCCGTGCCCACCGCGAGCGCGAGGACCGCGATCTGCTCGAAAGTGTCGTGATTGGCGAGCCAAATTGAGCGGTTATACCCCCAGCACCGCGACCGCATTTTGATCACGTTCGTGGAGTTGATCGTGTCGGCCGCTTGGCCGGATTCTTTCGCGACCTCGATCCGCGCGGGGCTGTTGAGGACGCCCTGATATTCGGCGCCGCCTTTTTCGGCCAGATGCCTTATGTAGTAGTTGCTGACCAGCACCAGCGTCCAGGCACTGCAGACGCCACTAAGCCAACGCAATATCAGCCACACCGTGAAATCGTCCGTCACGCCCATGCCTAAGGTGCCGACACCGATGGCCAGCAGGGACACCCGCAACGTGGTTCTGGGGGCGTAGGGAATCTTGACTGCCAAAACAGCGCCCAGCCAATATCCGAGGAAATGAACGGAAGCGAGCAACCCGCCGTCGGTGATGCTCACCAACCCGTCTTCCCGCATCATCGGCAACAACGGGGTAAAGGCGAAACGTCCGATCCCCATGGCCAACGCCAACGAAACCAAGCCAACGAGGGTAATGCGGAAGATCGACGAATGCGGCGGCATGGCAACCTCTGGATAACTATTGTCAAAACACTTGCCGACACCCTATCGTTCGACATACATTAAAAAAAATGAATTAAGATGAATGTTAGTTTCTCTAAAGGAGATACCAATGCACGGCCTGGACCTACGATCCCTTGAAATATTTCGAACGGTCGCGATCGAGGGAAGCGTTACCAAGGCGGCGATGAAATTGAACCGCGTGCAATCGAATATCAGCACCCGCATCAAACAGTTGGAACAGTATCTCAAGAAAAATCTTTTTTTGCGCCAGAACCGAGGCCTCACGTTAACGCCGGACGGCCACCTGTTGCTGTCCTATGCCGATCGGCTCTTGCAATTGTCGATGGAGGCCTCGGAAGCCCTCAACGAGGGCAAGCCGAGAGGCGTCTTTCGGATTGGCACGATGGAAAGTACGGCGGCCGCCCGGCTGCCGGAAATCCTCTCGCGCTACCATCAGCTTTATCCGGATGTCGAGATCGAATTGGAAATGGGCACCGCCGGCAGGCTGATGGACCGCTTGTTGAACTATGACGTCGAAATCGCCTTTGTCGCCGAGCCCGTGTCCTTCGAGACCATCAGCACGCAGCCGGTGTTCGAGGAAAAACTGGTTCTGGTGGTACCGCAGTCCTTCCCGCCCCTGGAAAACACGAGTGAAATCAGCGGCAAGACCGTTGTCGCGTTTGAATCGGGCTGTGCCTATCGCCGCTACCTCGATGAATGGCTGTTGGAATCCGGAATTGTTCCGGGCGGGTTCATGGCCATGGGTTCCTACCTTGCCATTCTCGCCTGCGTCTCTGCCGGAACGGGCTTCGCCGTCGTTCCCCAATGCGTTCTGGATACCGTATCAACGAAAGGGCAGTTTCGACTTTACCCGTTGCCGAACAACCTCGCTCGAATTAAGACGCTGTTGGCATGGCGCTCGGATTACCAATCGGTAAAATTGGACGCGTTGAAGGAACTCTTGCCCAACCTTTAGGTTTCCTGAATTGATTACCGCTTGTTCAAGCAAGCCGAGGCACAGACACCTTGTCTTAACTCGGCGAATCCCGTAAACGACGAAGGTCTGCGGACGGGCCGCGTGCCGTCCGATACTATTCGCTCCCGAGGAGCCCTCCTTGGCCCGCAAAGCGGTCACTTACGTCTGTCAGGAATGCGGCGCCGCCGCGCCCAAGTGGTCGGGCCGGTGCGAGGGCTGCGGCCAGTGGAACACGCTGGTCGAGGAAAACGCGCCCGAATCGGCGCCCAAGGGGCTGGGCCGCAAGAAGGGCCGCAAGATCGAATTTCAGGGGCTGCAGGGCGAAACGCCCCCGGCGCCCAGGCAGGTCACCGGGATCAAGGAATTCGACCGCGTGACCGGCGGCGGCATGGTCGCCGGATCGACGCTGTTGGTCGGCGGCGACCCCGGGATCGGCAAATCGACCCTGGTGCTGCAAGTCGCCGCCGCCCTGTCGAAGACCCTGAGCCCGGTCTATATCTCCGGCGAGGAGGCGGTCGACCAGTTGCGGCTGCGCGCCGACCGGCTTGGCCTCGCCGACGCCGACGTCGGGCTCGCCGCCGCCACCTCGGTGCGCGATATCGCGGCATCGCTGGGCCATGCCGGAGGGCCCGGCGGACCCGATCTGGTGGTCATCGATTCGATCCAGACGATGTTCGTGGACAGCCTGGAATCGGCGCCCGGCACCGTGGCCCAGGTCCGCACCTCGGCGCAGGAACTGATCCGGCTGGCCAAACGCCAGGGCTTCGCGCTGATCCTCGTCGGCCACGTCACCAAGGACGGACAGATCGCCGGCCCCCGGGTGCTGGAGCACATGGTCGACACGGTGCTTTATTTCGAGGGCGACCGCAGCCACCAGTTCCGGATCCTGCGCGCGGTCAAGAATCGCTATGGCCCGACGGACGAAATCGGCGTCTTCGAGATGACCGGCGCCGGCTTGGCCGAGGTCGCCAATCCGTCGGCGCTGTTCCTGGCCGGCCGGGATGACCACGTATCGGGCGCCAGCGTGTTCGCCGGCATCGAGGGAACACGGCCGGTTCTTGTTGAAATTCAATCCCTTACCGCGCCCTCGGCCCTGGGCACCCCGAGGCGCGCCGTGGTCGGCTGGGACACCGGCCGCCTGGCCATGATCCTGGCCGTGCTGGAGTCCCGCTCGGGCCTTGCGCTGGCTGGATTGGACGTATACCTAAACGTCGTCGGCGGCCTGAAGATCGGCGAGCCGGCGGCCGACCTGGCGGTGGCGGCGGCCCTGATATCGTCGGTCAGCGGCGTCCCGGTGCCGCCGGAAACGGTGGTCTTCGGCGAAATCGGGCTTTCCGGCGAGGTCAGGGCGGTGTCCCGGGTCGATGCCCGGCTCAAGGAAGCCGCCAAGTTGGGCTTCAGCCGCGCCATCATTCCGGCGCCATCGCGCGCCCAGGGAAACAACAGGGGAACCAACAAGAAAACCCCGGAAGGGACCATGGAGATCACCGAAATCTCCCGCCTTGAAGATTTGCTCGTGTTGTTCTCCAAACCGGACGGCAAACGCCCTGGGCAACGCGCCGGGCAACACGACGGAGCGGTGGCGGCCGCCAACGCCCGGGGACGCGGCCATGGATAACCCCGCCGACGTGCCGATCGTCAATGCGCTCGATATCGGGGTCGCCGTGTTGGTGCTGATTTCCGCCGTGTTGGCCTATGTCCGCGGCCTGGTGCACGAGGTGCTGTCGGTGGCCGGCTGGATCGGCGCCATTTTCGCCACCTTCTACGGGTTCCCCTTCCTCCGCCCCTATGCCCGGCAACTGACGACGATCGATATCGTCGCCGATTTCGGCGCCGGGATCGTCATTTTCGTCCTTTCCCTGGTCATCCTGTCGCTGTTGACCCGACGAATATCGAAAAAGGTGAAGGACAGCGCGCTTAACGCCGTTGACCGGTCGCTGGGTTTCTTGTTCGGGCTTTTGCGCGGCGCCTTGATTGTTTGTATTGCCTATATCGGGCTGGGGATGTTTTATCCCCAGGACGATCAGCCGCAATGGGTCAGCGAAGCCCGGTCCATGGAGTTGATCGGGCCCGGAGCGGCGTTGTTGGTAGCACTGATCCCCGAGAACTTCTCCGCCGCCGGGTTCGGCGACGAGGAAGGCGCAGGGGAAGACGCGGCCAAAGACGGGAGCGAAAAAAAGAAAGCCGCCGGCGACAAAGAGTCCGGCACTCGCCGGGTGGTGCTGGAGTTGTTGGCGCCGAAACCGAAGGGCGCCGATGACAAGAAGGACGGCGCCCCCGAGGGCGACGCCGCCGGGTACGGCGATAAGGCGCGTCAACAAATGGATCGGCTGAATGAAATCCTCAAGGACCGATAGGAAAGGCGGCCCCGCTAGGCCCCTTTCGCATCCCCCCGGCATCGGCGACCTGCGCCGGCCGGAAGAGGAATGCGGCCTGTTCGGAATCTACGGCCTATCGGATGCCGCCACCCACACGGCGCTCGGCCTGCACGCGCTCCAACACCGGGGCCAGGAAGCGGCCGGCATCGTCGCCTATGACGGCGAACAGTTCCACAGCCACCGGGCGCTGGGCCTGGTCGGCGACAACTTCAACGCGCCCGAGGTCATGGAACGGCTCGTCGGCCACGTCGCCATCGGCCACGTGCGCTATTCGACGACCGGCGAAACGGTGCTCAGGAACGTGCAGCCGCTGTTCGCGGACTTCAAGTTCGGCGGCCTCGCCATTGCCCATAACGGCAACCTCACCAACGCCTACGAGATCCGGCAAAGGCTGGTGCAACGGGGCTGCATCTTCCAATCCACTTCCGACACCGAGGCCTTCATCCACCTGATCGCCATCAGCGAATACGGGCGCGTCGTCGACCGCATGACCGACGCCTTGAGCCAGGTCCAAGGCGCCTATTCCCTGGTCTGCATCACCCAGAAAAAGCTGATCGGGCTGCGCGATTCCTACGGCGTGCGGCCGCTGGTCCTGGGAAGGCTGGGCGAAGCCTGGATTCTGTCGTCGGAGACCTGCGCGCTGGACATCATCGGCGCCGAATTCATCCGCGACGTGGAACCCGGCGAGATCGTCGTCATCGACGACAAGGGCCTGCACAGCATCAAGCCCTTCTCCAAGTCGCCGAACCGGTTCTGCATCTTCGAATACATCTACTTCGCCCGTCCCGACAGCGTCATGGAAGGCCGCAGCGTCTATGACGTGCGCAAGAACATCGGCGCCGAGCTGGCCCGCGAAAGCCACGTCGACGCCGACCTCGTGGTGCCGGTTCCCGATTCCGGCGTTCCCGCCGCCATCGGCTACGCCCAGCAGTCTGGGGTGCCGTTCGAGCTCGGCATCATCCGCAACCATTATGTCGGGCGTACCTTCATCGAGCCCACCGACCAGATCCGCCATCTGGGCGTGCGCCTGAAGCACAACGCCAACGCCGCCGGGCTCAAGGACAAGCGCGTGGTGCTGGTCGACGATTCCATCGTCCGCGGCACCACCAGCCTGAAGATCGTCGAAATGGTCCGCAACGCCGGCGCCAAGGAGGTGCACATGCGGATTTCCAGCCCGCCGGTCGCCCATTCGTGTTTCTACGGCATCGACACCCCCAGCCAGGACGAGCTTATGGCGGCGAAATTCGACGTCGAGGCGATGGCCAAGCATATCGACGTCGATAGCCTGGCGTTCATTTCCATCGACGGCCTGTACCGGGCCTTGGGCGAGGAATCACGGCGCCCCGAGGCGCCGCAATACTGCGACGCGTGTTTCAGCGGCGATTACCCGATCCCGCTGATCGACCACGACAAGGACCCGGCCCAGCATCAGTTGTCGTTGCTGGACGAACGGGAATAAGGATGCCCGCCCAGGGGAAAAAAACCGGGAAAAAAATTGGGGGTAAAACCGGCAAAAAATCCCGCAAAAAGCCCGGTAAAAAGCGGCTGGACGGGCGCATCGCCCTTGTCACCGGCGCGTCCCGGGGCATCGGCGCCGCCGTCGCCAGGCGCTTCGCCGAGGAAGGGGCGCACGTGGTGCTGACGGCCCGGACCACTGGCGCATTGGAAGAAATCGACGACGAAATCCGGGAAATCACCGGCCAGGCGGCGACCCTGGTGCCCCTGGACCTGACCGATTTCGACGCCATCGACAGTCTCGGCGCGGCGATTCACGAACGCTTCCAAAGACTCGACGTCCTGGTCGGCAACGCCGGGCTGCTCGGCACCCTCGGCCCCCTGGGCCATACGGACCCGAAGACCTGGGACCAAGTGTTGGCCGTCAACGTGACCGCCAACTGGCGCCTGATCCGATCCATGGACCCGCTGCTCAGGGCGTCCGATTCCGGGCGCGCCATCTTCGTCACCTCCACCGTCGCCCGCGAGGCCCGGCCTTATTGGGGAATTTACGCCGTTTCCAAGGCGGCCCTGGAGATGACGGCGCTGATTTACGCCGCCGAGGTGGCGAAAACCCCGGTCCGCGTCAACCTGCTCAACCCCGGCCCGACCAGGACCGCGATGCGGGCCGAGGCCTTCCCCGGCGAAGACCCCGACACGCTCCAAACGCCGCAAAGCATCACCGGGCATTTCGTCGACCTGGCCGAAAAATCGTGCTCGAAGAACGCCGAGCTGATCTTCGCCGGTTGAAACGGCGAAAAGCCAGGAACCGGAAAAACCGTCCAAAAGGCGCTTTTTTGATGATTTGACGGCTATTTTGCCGCCTTTGACCAGTTTGACGGCTTTTCCTTCCGCAATCTTGGCCTATACTGGCGGCGGCTTGGGGCGGCCAACTCAACCGCCGCCTACCCAACGGTATTTTTACCAGAATCGGTCCGTGTGACGCCCGGGGAACGCCCGGTCCACGGGGGGCGGCGGCATTTGGCGGTGCTTTAAGGAGACAGGGACCATGGAACTGACGAAGAATATTTCGCTTTTCAGGCGCACGCGGGCGCTCGAGAACGAGATCGACGAATTCCTCGACAAGCTTTCGCAGTCCTCGCTCCATTTCAAGATCGCGGTCAAGGTTTACCTCCGCGATTGCTGCACGACGGATTTCGAGAACAAGCTCCAGGACGTCAACAAGATGGAAAGCGACGCCGACCATCTCAGGCGGGCCATCGAAACCAAGCTCTACGCCCAGACCCTGATCCCGGAATCCCGAGGCGACGTTTTGGGCCTGATCGAGAACCTGGACCACTTGCTGAACCTGTTCGAGGGGGCGCTGTGGGCGTTTTTCATCGAAAAGCCGGAAATCCCCGGCGAATACCACGCCGATTACGAGACCCTGACCGACATGGCGGTGCAATCTGTGGAGGCCCTGGTGCTGGCGTCGCGGGCGTTTTTCCGCAACATCGAGGCGGTCGGCGATCACAACCACAAGGTCATGTTCTACGAGAAGGAGGCCGACAAGGTGTCGACGAAGCTGAAACAGGCGATTTTCAGCTCCGAGCTCGACCTCAGCCGGAAAGCCCAACTGCGGAACTTCGTCGAGCATATCGACAACATCCCCGATTGGGCCGAGGACGTGGCCGACCGGCTCGCCATCTATGCCATCAAGCGCACGGTTTGAACGGGCCTTAAGTGATTCGGTCATAGGCGGCGGACAATGGAACTCTCGGCCCTGTTTTTCCTGACCAGCGGGCTGTTCCTGGGCTGGGCTTTGGGCGCCAACGACGCCGCCAACGTTTTCGGCACCGCCGTCGGCACGCGGATGATCCGGTTTACGACGGCGGCCGTGATCTGCACCGTGTTCGTGATCCTGGGGGCGGTGATTTCCGGCGCCGGCACCACCGAGACGCTCGGCAAGCTGGGCGCCATCGACGCCCTTCCCGGCTCTTTCATGGCCGCGTTCGCCGCCGCCTTGGCCGTTTACCTGATGACCAAGGCCGGCCTGCCGGTGTCCACCACCCAGGCCATCGTCGGCGCCATCATCGGCTGGAACCTGTTCACCGACACCGCCACCGATTCGACGGCGCTGGCCAAGATCCTGTCGACCTGGTTGATCTGCCCGATCCTGGCGGCCGGG
>JADFNT010000386.1 GCA_022563215.1 Pseudomonadota bacterium | reverse complement strand
GGTCAAAGGTGACGAATGACTGTATCTGGCCACGGATCCGGCACGCGATGGCCAGGCCATTTCCTGGCACGTGCGCGAGGTGCTGGAGGCCGCCAACGTGCTTACCGGCGTCGACGTCAAGCGGGTCGTCTTCAACGAGGTCACCAAGTCGGCCATCCTCGAAGCCTTCGAGCATCCCCGGGAACTGGACACCAAACTGGTCGATGCCTACCTGGCGCGCCGGGCGCTCGATTACCTTGTCGGCTTCACCCTGTCGCCGGTGCTGTGGCGCAAGTTGCCGGGCAGCAAGTCCGCCGGGCGCGTGCAGTCGGTGGCGTTGCGGCTCATTTGCGAACGCGAAACCGATATCGAGAATTTCGAACCCAGGGAATACTGGACCGTCAAGGCCGTCTTTGAAACGCCCGGGGGCGAAACCGTCGAGGCCCTGCTGATCCATCTGGACGGCCATAAGCTCGGCAAGATGGACATCGGCGGCGAAGCCCCGGCCCAGGCCGCCGTTGACGCCGCCCAGACCCGCGATTTCACCGTCGCCAAGATCGAACAGAAACAGACCCGGCGCCATCCGGCGCCGCCCTTCACCACCTCGACCCTGCAGCAAGAGGCGTCGCGCAAGCTCCGGATGACGGCCAAGCGCACCATGCAGGTCGCTCAACGTTTGTACGAAGGCGTCAACATCGGCGGCGAGACGGTGGGGCTGATTACCTATATGCGGACCGACGGCGTGCAGATAGCGGGCGAAGCCATCGGCGCCACCAGGGCCCTGATCGGCGGCGACTTCGGAGACAATTACGTTCCGGATAAGGCCCGGGTCTATAAATCCAAGGCCAAGAACGCCCAGGAAGCGCACGAAGCCATCCGCCCGACCGACGCCTTCCGCCGCCCCCGCGACGTTTCCGCCCGTTTGGACGACGACCAGAACCGCCTTTATCAACTGATCTGGAACCGCGCCATCGCCAGCCAGATGGAATCCGCGGTCCTCGACCAAGTATCGGCGGATATCGGGTCGCCCGACGGCCAAGTGGTCTTCCGGGCCACCGGATCAACGCTTGTCTTCGACGGCTTCTACAAGCTTTACCGGGAAGGCAAGGACGATTCGGAGAGTGGCAACGGCGAAAAAATGCTGCCCAAACTGACCCAGGGCCAGGGCCTTGAACGGCGAACGGTGACCCCGGAACAACACTTCACCCAGCCGCCGCCGCGCTTTACCGAAGCCAGCCTGGTGAAAAAGCTGGAGGAACTGGGCATCGGCCGGCCGTCCACCTACGCCAGCATCATCTCCGTGCTTCAGGAACGCAACTACGTGAGACTGGAAAAGCGCCGGTTCGAGCCCGTCGACCGGGGGCGTCTGGTGACCGCTTTCCTCGACAGTTATTTCACCCGCTACGTGGAATACGACTTCACCGCCGAGCTGGAGGAAAAGTTGGACGATATTTCCGGCGGCCGCATCGATTGGAAGGCGGTGCTCCGGGAATTCTGGGACGCCTTCAACAATGCCGTCGCCAAAACCAAGGACCTGAGGGTTTCCGAGGTCCTGGACAAACTGGACGAGCTTCTGGGTCCGCACTTCTTCCGCCCCGGCGAAGACGGTTCCGATCCGCGCCAATGCCCGTCCTGCGACGACGGGCGGCTGAACCTGAAGCTGGGCAAGTTCGGCGCCTTCATCGGCTGCAACAAATACCCCGACTGCCGGTTTACCCGCCCCCTGGAGGTCGCCAACGGCAACGGCGGCGGCGAGGCGCTGACCGCCAACGGGCCGAAGGAACTGGGCCTCGACCCCGATACCGGCGACATGATCACGCTTCGCAAGGGACCCTATGGATTTTACGTGCAGCGGGGCGAGGAAACCGTCGACGGCAAGAAAAAGATCAAACCCCAGCGGTCTTCCATTCCTAAGGACATGAGCCCGGCGGATATCGACCTGGCGAGTGCGCTCGGTCTGTTGAGCCTGCCCCGCGACATCGGCCCCGACCCCGAAACCGGCGACATGATCACCGCCGGGTTCGGCCGTTTCGGACCCTTTATCAAGGTCGGCGGCACCTATGTGTCGTTGAAGGGCGAAGACGACGTGTTGACCATTGGGTTGAACCGCGCCGTGCACCTGTTGGCGGACGCGCCCCGGAAAGCGCTGCCGAAGGAGTTGGGCCTGCATC
>JADFNT010000385.1 GCA_022563215.1 Pseudomonadota bacterium | reverse complement strand
GATGCAGTCACCGTGAAGGAATACGCCGTCCAGCAGAGTCTTCATCAATACCGGCATGCCGCCGGCTTCGTGCATGTCCTTGGCCACGTACTTGCCGCCCGGCTTGAGGTCGGCGATGTAGGGCGTTTTCTTGAAAATTTCGCATACCTCCAAAAGATCGAAGTCGATTCCCGCTTCGTTGGCGATCGCCGGCAGGTGCAGCCCGCCGTTGGTCGACCCGCCGGTGGCGGCGACGACCACGGCGGCGTTTTCCAGCGCCTTTCTGGTGACGATGTCGCGCGGCCGGATGTTCTGGGCCAGCAACGCCATCACCGCCTCGCCCGAGGCCTTGGCGTATTCGTCCCGGGATTCATAGACCGCGGGCGTGCCGGCGGACCCGGGCAACGCCAGGCCGATGGCTTCGGAAACGCAGGCCATGGTGTTGGCGGTGAACTGTCCGCCGCAGGACCCGCCCCCGGGGCAGGCGACGCACTCCAACTCGTGCAGGTCCTCGTCGCTCATCTTGCCGGCGGCATGCTCGCCCACCGCTTCGTAGACGTCGCCCACGGTCACGTCCCTGTCCTTGAAGCGGCCGGGAAGGATGGTGCCGCCGTACATGAAGACGCTGGGCACGTTGAGGCGCACCATGGCCATCATCAGGCCCGGCAGCGCCTTATCGCAGCCGGCGATGCCGACCATGGCGTCATAGGAATGACCGCGTATGGTCAATTCCACCGAATCGGCGATGATTTCGCGGCTGACCAGCGACGATTTCATGCCCTGGTGGCCCATGGCGATGCCGTCGGTGACGGTGATGGTGGTGAATTCGCGGGGCGTGCCGCCGGCGGCATCGACGCCTTCCTTGACCGCCTTGGCCTGGCGATGGAGGGTGATGTTGCACGGCGCGGTTTCGTTCCAACTGGTGACGACGCCGACGAGCGGTCGGTGAATCTCGGTTTCCGTCAGCCCCATGGCGTAAAGGAACGACCGGTGCGGCGCGCGCTCCGGGCCCTCGGTCACGTGACGGCTGGGCAGCCGGGATTTGTCGAACACCTTAGCGTCCATGGGGGCGTCCATGAGATATCCTCCGTGTTGGGCCGCTTCGTTTATCGTTTCATTATGGTTTACGCACAAGGCAGGGCGGGTGCAAGGGTGAACGCGGGACGGCCCGTGCGGACGGTTCCTTACATCTCTGGCGATGGATGGGCGATTGATCCTTGGTATTGGGCCTGGGAAAGCGCTTTTCCGGTTTTTTGAGCCGTCTGGCGCTTCCGGCGCTTAATCGAACATGGCGTCGATGTCGGCCTGGCTGATGCTCCCGCTCGCGTCTTCGTCCTGGGGGCCGTGCAGCAGGTCCTTATCCGGTCTCTCGTCGCCGCTGTCGGTCACGTCAAGGCCGCCGGCGCCGGTGCCTTCGGCAATCCCCAGGGTCAGGAACAGTTCGCCGATCTGCTCTTCGAGGCGGTGGAGGGTGTTGGAGACCTTGTTGATCCGCTGCCCGGTCAGGTCCTGAAATTCGCACGCCATCAGAAGGTTGGTGGCGACCCCTTCCAAAGAAGACAGGTGGACCTCGACCTTGGCCGTATTTCCCGACGAAATCTCGTCGCGGATTTTGTCGATCATGGTCTGGATTTCGTCGGTTTGATTGATGATCTCGTTGGCGGCCTTGTCCGTGGCCTCGACCACGGTTTCCAGTTCCTGGCGGGCCAACAGCAATTTGTCCTCATCCGGATTGGCGGATTTAAGAGCTGCGACCTCGCCGGCGATCCGGCTCAGATCCGCATGGGGATCGTCCGGCGTTTCTTCGGCGCCTCCGGAATCCGTTTTGATTTTGTCTTGGTTCTCTTCCCCGGGCTCTTCCTCGGGGTCGGGGAAAAGGAAGGGGAAGACTCAAGGCGAGACGCCCGCGAAAGGACTTCCTTTACGTAGGCGGAAAGGGCGTTGAAAGCATCCAGAAGGTCGTCGTTTGTGATCGAGGCGGTCGAACCTGAAATTTCGGCGAACCGCTTTTCCGCGGTGAACGGCCGCGGCCGCTTTTCCATTAGAATCCCCCGAGGACGGACGCCATTTTTCCTTTTAATGTTTCGGCGTTGAAAGGCTTGACGATGTAGTTCGAAACTCCCGCCTGTTGGGCGGCGATGACGTTTTCGGTTTTGCTCTCGGCGGTGATCATGATGA
>JADFNT010000384.1 GCA_022563215.1 Pseudomonadota bacterium | reverse complement strand
GCCGCCGATGTCGATGTTTTCGATGCAATCCTCGAACCCGGCCCCCGATTTAACCGTCGCCTCGAAGGGATACAGGTTGACGACCAGCAAATCGATGGCGCCGATGGCGTTTTCCTCCATGGCCTGTTGGTGCCCGGCGTCGTCGCGTTTCGCCAACAGCCCGCCGTGGATCTTCGGGTGCAGGGTCTTGACCCGGCCGTCCATGATCTCGGGGAACCCGGTAACGTCGGAAACGTCCTTGACGGCGAGGCCGGCGTCGCGAAGAACCGTCGCCGTGCCGCCGGTGGAAAGGATTTCGATGCCGCACTCGGCGAGGAATTTCCCCAATTCCTCGAGCCCGGTCTTGTCGGAAACGGATATCAGGGCGCGTTTTATCGGCGTGGACATGGGTTCCTAGCCCGACGCCGCCTTGGCCCCGGCGCCGTCCTCGACATGGTATTCGGGGACCAGCTTTTGGATGATGGCGATAACGCGCTCCTCATCGTCCTCGCGGCAGGCCCGGGCCAGCTCATCCAGGGCCGGGGACAAGTCATCCAGGCTGCCGGCGCGGGGCGCCGCCAACAGCAAGCCAGGGCACTCGGTCGCCACCGGGGGCTCGGCGCCGTGCAGGACTTCTTCAAAGAGTTTTTCACCCGGCCGGATTCCGGTGATGTCGATGTGGATGTCCTTGCCGGGCTTGAACCCGGCCAGCCGGATCATCTGTTCCGCCAGGTCCATGATGCGGATCGGTTCGCCCATATCGAGAACGAAGATTTTGCCGTCCTGGCGTCCGTTGCCGCCGTGGCCCAGGGCCGAGGCCTGAAGAACCAACTCCACCGCTTCGCGGACGGTCATGAAATACCGGGTCATGTCGGGGTGGGTGACGGTCAGCGGCCCGCCTTCGGCCAGTTGTTTCTGGAACAAGGGCACCACCGAGCCGGTCGACCCCAGCACGTTGCCGAAACGCACGGTGACGAAGCGTGTGCCGTCGCCGTCGCCGCGCTTGAGGTCGAGCGCCTGGCAATAGCTTTCGGCGATCCGCTTGGACGCGCCCATGATGCTGGTCGGGTTGACCGCCTTGTCGGTGGAAATCAGGACCATGGCCGAAACGCCGGTTTCCACACAGGTGTCGGCGACGTTGACGGTGCCGGCGACGTTGGTGGTCGCCCCTTCGACGACGTTCAATTCGACCAGAGGCACGTGCTTCAAGGCGGCGGCATGAAACACCAGTTCGGGGCGAAAGCGGCCGAACACCTGGGCAATGCGTTCCCGGTCGCGGACATCGGCGATCACCGACTGGCGCCTGACGTCCGGCCAGCCCAGCGCCGTTTCACGGTCGATGTTGTAAAGGGCCAGTTCGGAATGATCCAGTAGCCCGATTTCGGCGGGCTTGAAATCGCAGACCTGACGCACAAGTTCCGAGCCGATGCTGCCGCCGGCGCCCGTCACCAGCACCCGTTTTCCCTCGATCAGGGCGGCCATGGCGCCGCGGTCGAGGGCCGTTTGCGGGCGGCCGAGCAGGTCTTCGACGGCCACCGGTTTGACCTCGACCTTATCGGTGACGCCGCTCTTGAAATCGGTCAGACTCGGCAGCCGCGCCATGGTCAGGCCCAGCGCATCGGCCTGATCCAGCAACGACCGCACCCGGGTGCCGTCGATATCGTCCTTGGTCAGCACCAGGCGTTGCGGCCGGGTGCCGGCGGCCCGCAATTTCTCGACCGCGCCGGCAATGTCATCGGCGGCGCCGATGACATCGATCCCGTGAATCCGCTGTCCGATACGCTCGGGGCGGTCCGATACGATACCGACAACCCGGTAATTTGAGTCCTCGGTCCGCCTGAGCGCCCGGATAAAAAGCTCGGCCCCGTCCCCGGCGCCGACCAGAAGGACGGCGATCTTGCGGTCGTTGCCGTTTTCATTCGCCAGATCGAAACGCCGGTCCTTGACCAAGCGGTAGAGGAACCGGGGCCCGCCCAAAAGCGCCATCAGCACGAACCAATTGATCGGAATGATGGACCGGGGCAGGTGCAGGAACCGGGTCCACAGGAACATCACCAGCAAGAAGGTTAAAACGGTGATGGTCACGGCGCGGGTGATGGCCAAAAGGTCGTTGATGGAGGCATAGCGCCAGACCCCCCGGTAAGGGCCGGAAAACCCGAAAACCACGGCCGAAATGGCAACG
>JADFNT010000383.1 GCA_022563215.1 Pseudomonadota bacterium | reverse complement strand
GTCGGGCTCGAGCGAAACCGGGCGCATCTCGTCCAGGGCCCGGCCCGAAGGGCGTTCCGTGGAATTGTTCTTCATCACCGATTCCTACTCCGGCGGCCGCCTTATACCAAGGATCAATGGTAAAGAATTCGCTGTTTTTTGGCGGCCCCGTTGACGCCGGCCTCCGGCGCACCTAAATTCCCCTCACTTCTAGGCATTAAGCAGCCGGACTTTAAACGCGGGATATCCATGATTACCGAGCTCAACGAACGCTCTCGCGAGATTTTGCGCCATATCGTCGATAGTTACCTCGAATCGGGCGAGCCCATCGGGTCGCGGACGCTGTCCAAGCGTCTCAACCTCGACTTGTCGCCGGCCACCATCCGCAACGTGATGGCGGACCTGGAGGACTCCGGGTTGTTGTACTCGCCCCACACGTCGGCCGGGCGGCTGCCGACGGACGCGGGGCTGAGGCTGTTCGTCGACGGCATCCTCGAAATCGGCAACCTGACCGAAGACGAACGCCAAAGCATCGACATTCAATGCGCCGGGTCGCCCCACAGCCTGGAAGGCCTGCTGGAAGACGCAACATCGGCGCTGTCGGGCTTGTCCCGGTGCGCCAGCCTGGTGTTGGCGCCGAAGACCAGGAGCCCGCTGCGTTACATCGAATTCGTCAACCTTTCCCCGGGCCGGGCGCTGGTGGTGCTGGTCACCGAAAGCGGCATCGTCGAGAACAGAGTTATCCAGACGCCCCGGGGCCTGCCCCCGTCGGCCTTGGTGGAAGCGACCAATTACCTGAGCGCGCGGCTGGTCGGGCGCACCCTGTCGGAAGCCTACGAAGAGATCATCGCCGAACTGGACAGCCACCGCGCCGAACTGGACGAATTGACGGCCCGGGTGGTCGAAAGCGGGCTCGCCATGTGGGCCGGCGATGGGGCCGGCGGCGGCCAGCAAGGATCGTTGATCATCCGCGGCCAGGCGCACCTTCTCGAAGACGTGACCGCGGTCGCCGACCTGGAGAAGATCCGCGCCCTTTTCACGGCCCTCGAAACCAAGGAGGAAATGCTGAAGCTGCTGTCGCTGACCGACACCGCCGAAGGGGTGCAGATCTTCATCGGCGCCGACAACACGCTGTTCAACCTGGCCGGTTGTTCAATGATCGTCGGCTCCTACAAGAACGCCGAGGAAACAATCATCGGCGCCATCGGCGTCATCGGCCCGACGCGAATGAATTATGCCCACATCATCCCGATGGTAGACTATACCTCGAAACTGATTAGCCGCCTTCTGGGCCAACAAAGCTGAACCGGACCATGACCAAAGACAAAAAAACCCAGACAAAAGCCAAGGCCGCCAAAAGCGCCAAAAGCGAAGACGCCGCCCCCGATTCCGAGGCCGAGGCCGTGGAAGAAACGGCGGCGGATGAAGGCAAGGAAACCGAAGAAGCCGAAAAAGCCGAAACCGAAGAAGCGGCTGAAGAGTCCGACGGGGAGCTAACCCCCGAACAGCAGGTCGAAGAGCTCAACGACAAGATGCTGCGCGCCCTGGCCGAGGCCGAAAACGTCCGCCGCCGGGCCGCGCGGGACAAGTCGGACGCCGCCAAGTATGCGATCGCCAATTTCGCCCGCGAGGTGCTCGGCGTCGCCGACAACATGAAGCGCGCCATGGCCAGCGTCGATGCCGAGGCCCGCAAGGGCGATCCGGCCCTGGAACAGCTCATGGTCGGCCTGGAAATGACCGAACGCCAAATGCTGAGCACGTTTGAGCGTTTCGGCATCAAGCCGATCGAGGCCATGGGTGAAAAATTCGATCACAACCTGCACGAAGCCATGTTCGAGCTCGACGACGCCTCTAAACCTGCCGGCACCGTGATGCAGGTGGTGGAGCCCGGCTATATGATTAACGACCGGCTGTTGCGCCCGGCCAAGGTCGGCGTCTCGAAAGGCGGCCCCCCAGGGGACAAGAAGGACAACGATGCCGCCAAGGACGCCGCCCCCGCGCCCGCCGATACGGCGCTCAAGGAAGGCCAGAGCGCCTACGAGGACAAGGGCAAGGAGCCGGGCGCCCAGTTGGACGAGGAACTTTGAGGCTCTATCCGCCGGGCTTGGATCAAGCCGTTTTTATGGAAAATGCGCCGAAACGGTTGCGGACCCCCGTTTCGGCACATATATATCGCCGGAAAGCCC
>JADFNT010000382.1 GCA_022563215.1 Pseudomonadota bacterium | reverse complement strand
CGACGACCTCGACGCCGATCCGGGGAAAGTCAACGCCGACGCCACCGGCGAGGGCTGGCTGTACAGGATGAAAATCTCCGATTCCTCCGACCTCGACGACCTGATGAGCGAAGACGATTACAAAGGCTACGTGGAAGGACTCGGCTAATGCCGGCGAGCACGCTCAGCGACCTCGAACAGCGGGACGATTTCATCCGCCGCCACATCGGCCCCGGCGACCAGCAAATCGCCGCGATGCTCGACACCCTGGGTCTGCGGTCGCTCGACGCCTTGATCGAAAAGACGGTGCCCGAAAACATCGTCACCGACCACATTCTTGAAATCGGCGGCGACAAGACCGAACGCGGGACCCTTTCGTATCTGCGCCGGATGTCGGAGCGCAACAAGGTCTTCATCTCGATGATCGGCATGGGCTATTACGGCACCAAGCTGCCGAGCGTCATCCTCCGCAACGTGCTCGAAAACCCCGGCTGGTACACCGCCTACACCCCCTATCAGGCGGAAGTCAGCCAGGGGCGGCTCGAAGCCTTGATGAACTTTCAGCAAATGGTCATGGACCTGACCGCCATGGAGCTGGCCAATGCGTCGCTGCTCGACGAAGGCACGGCGGCGGCCGAAGCCATGGCCATGGCGCACCGGCTTTGCAAGACCGGCTCGGACACGTTCTTCGTCGCCGACGACTGCCACCCGCAAACCATCGCCGTCGTCGAAACCCGAGCCCGGTCGATAGGCTTCACGGTCGTCCGCGGCGATCCGTTCACCGATTTGGCGGCCCACGACATTTTCGGCCTCTTGGTCCAATACCCGGCCACCACCGGGGCGGTCCGCGACCTGCGGCCGGTGATCGACGCCGCCCACGACAAGGGCGCCCTGGCGACGGTGGCCACCGACCTTCTGGCGCTTGTCCTGCTAAAGCCGCCGGGCGAGATGGGCGCCGATATGGTCGTCGGCTCGTCGCAGCGTTTCGGCGTGCCGATGGGCTACGGTGGGCCGCACGCGGCGTTTTTCGCCACCCGCGACGAATTCAAGCGCCAGACCCCGGGCCGGATCATCGGCGTGTCGGTGGATTCCGCCGGCCGGCCGGCCCTGCGCATGGCGTTGCAGACCCGCGAACAGCACATCCGCCGCGAAAAGGCGACGTCGAACATCTGCACGTCGCAAGTGTTGCTGGCCATCCTCGCCGGTTTTTACGCCGTCTACCACGGCGGGGACGGTTTGACGGATATCGCGCGCAAGGTCCACCGGATGACCCGCATCCTGGCCGAAGGCCTGAAAAGACTCGGCTTCGAAATCGAAACCGAGGACTTCTTCGACACCCTGACCGTCGTCGTCCCCGGCCAGGCCAACGCGCTCGCCGCCCGGGCCCGGGAATCGCGGATCAACCTGCGCCTCGTCGACAAGGACCGCCTGGCCATTTCGTTCGACGAAACGACGCGGCGCAACAACCTGATGACCCTATGGAAGGTTTTTTCGACCCGCGCCGACAAGGTGCTCGATATTGAGGAAATCGACCGCACCGCCGGTCACGGCTTCCCCGAAGACCTCAAGCGGACCAGCGGCTTCCTGACCCATCCGGTGTTCAGCCTGTATCACGGCGAGACCGAGATGATGCGCTACCTGAGACGCCTGGCGGCCAAGGACATCGCGCTCGACCGGTCCATGATCCCCTTGGGCTCGTGCACCATGAAGCTGAACGCCTCGACCGAAATGATCCCCATCACCTGGCGCAATTTCGCCTCCATGCACCCCTTCGCGCCGCTGGAACAGGCCCAGGGTTACCAACAGTTGTTCGAGGAACTCGAACACATGCTGTGCGAGGCCACCGGGTTCGATGCCATCTCCTTGCAACCCAACGCCGGCTCGCAAGGCGAATACGCCGGGCTTCTGGTCATCAAGAAATACCTGGCAAGCCAGGGCCAGGGGCATCGCGACGTCTGCCTGATTCCGGCCTCGGCCCACGGCACCAATCCGGCCAGCGCCCATCTCGCCGGGCTCAAGGTGGTGGTGGTGGCGTGCGACGACCAGGGCAACGTCGATATCGCCGATCTCATGGCCAAGGCGGCCGAGCATGGCGACAACCTGGCGGCGCTGATGATTACCTATCCCTCGACCCATGGGGTCTTCGAGGAAGGCATTCGCGAAATTTGCCAGGCCATTCACGACCACGGCG
>JADFNT010000054.1 GCA_022563215.1 Pseudomonadota bacterium | reverse complement strand
GGAGGATATCCCAGGGCCGCCAAGGTTTTCGACAAGTCGAAATTGCCCAGCCGCCACGTAACCGAAGGGCCGGAACGCGCCCCTCACCGGTCGTTCCTGTACGCCATGGACCTTACGGAAGAAGAGATTCACCAGCCCCTGGTCGGTGTCGTCACTTCCTGGAACGAAACCGCGCCTTGCAACATTACGCTCCAACGCCAGGCCGGGGCGGCCAAGGAAGGGGTCAAAAAGGCCGGCGGCACGCCGCGGGAATTCACCACCATCACCGTCACCGACGGCATCGCCATGGGCCACCAGGGCATGAAGTCGTCGCTGGCCAGCCGCGATCTCATCGCCGATTCGACGGAATTGACCATGCGCGGCCATTGTTATGACGCCATGGTCGGCATCGCCGGCTGCGACAAGGCGCTGCCGGGCCTGATGATGGCCATGGTGCGGCTGAACGTGCCGAGCGTGTTCATGTACGGCGGCTCCATCCTTCCGGGCCGCTTCCGCGGCCGGGACGTGACCGTGGGCGATGTCTATGAGGCCGTCGGCGAATACAGCGCCGGAAAAATAAGCGAAGACGACTTGCACGAATTGGAATGCGTCGCCTGTCCGGGGGCCGGTTCGTGCGGCGGCCAGTTCACCGCCAATACCATGGCCTGCGTCAGCGAGGCCATCGGCCTGGCGCTGCCCGGTTCCGCCGGCACGCCGGCGGTCTATGAAACCCGGGACGAATACGCCCGCGCGTCGGGCGAAGCGGTGATGGCGTTGTTGGCCCAGGGCATCAGGCCGCGCGACATCGTCACCAGGAAAGCGCTTGAAAACGCCGCCGTCGTCGTCGCCGCCACCGGGGGGTCCACCAACGGCGGGCTGCACCTGCCGGCGATCGCCAACGAGGCCGGAATCGATTTCGACCTGCTGGACGTCTGCGAAATCTTCAAGAAGACCCCCTACATCGCCGACCTGAAACCGGGCGGCAAATACGTCGCCAAGGACATGCACGAAGCCGGCGGCATGCCGGTATTGATGAAGACTCTGCTGGACGGCGGATTCCTTCACGGCGACTGCATGACCGTGACCGGCAAGACCATCGCCGAAAACCTGGCCGACGTTGAATTCCGCAAAGACCAGGACGTCATCCGGCCGGTGACCGATCCGCTGTCGCCCACCGGCGGCCTTGTCGGGCTGACCGGAAACCTCGCGCCCGACGGCGCCATCGTCAAGGTCGCCGGCATGAAGATCCTTCAACACACCGGACCGGCCCGGGTGTTCGAAAGCGAAGAGGAATGCTTCGAGGCCGTGCTCAAGAAGGATTACGCCGAAGGCGACGTGCTGATCATCCGCAACGAAGGCCCCCGGGGCGGCCCCGGCATGCGCGAGATGCTGTCGACGACGGCGGCCATCTACGGACAAGGCATGGGCGATAAGGTGGCGTTGATCACCGATGGGCGTTTTTCCGGCGCCACCCGTGGCTTTTGCATCGGCCACATCAGCCCCGAGGCCGCCACCGGCGGGCCCATCGGTCTGTTGAAGGACGGCGACGTCATCACCATCGACGCCGAGGCCGGCACCATCGACGTCGACCTTTCGGACGAGGAACTGGCCGAACGCAAGAAGACTTGGAAACCGCGCCAGAACGATTATCAGTCCGGCGCTCTTTGGCGTTACGCGCAAACGGTCGGCGAAGCCCGCCACGGCGCCGTCACCCATCCCGGCGCCCAAGGCGAAGCGCACGTCTACGCGGATATCTAGGCGCAAGAGAGAGGACTTCCATGAGCGAACCGACCAACCCCACCGACGACCGGAAATTCGACCGCAAGGACATTCTTTTCGCCGCCAGCCTTCAGGTCGGGGACAAGTCCCACGACTGCGAGATCATCAATATTTCGTTCGGCGGCGCCCAGTTGCATCTTGGCCGGGCGTTGAAGTCGGGCAAAATGGCGGTCCTCGAAATCGATCCCTTCGGGTCGTTCGACACGGAAATCCGCTGGAGCGCCGACGGCGAAGTCGGCATCAAATTCAACGACGACCCGACCAAGGTGGCGGAACTCGTCATGGCCATCGCCACCTACGCCTAATACCAAGGATCGCTGATAATGACCTATAGAGACGGTTTGCCAAGGTTTTCGGCTAGGAGCGCACGCTGTAGCGATGTGGGGCATCGCGAAGTGTGTGCGACGCTGTCCGATAGCCTTGGCAAGCCGCCGTTCCGGTCGCGCAGGCGAGCCGTCGGAGGGCGTCGGAAAGCTTTGACGATGTTCCGCATCGCCTGCAATTTTCCTCCTACCCGACGACTCGCCTGCACGATCTCTATGAATCATTATCAGCGATCTTTGGTATAACCCGGGTTCCGTTTCCTTGCCCTCACCTTTGGACCTGGACTTCATCCGCGGGCTTTATCCATCCCGCTGCTGGGACTGGGCCTTTTTCGAGAACGCCGGCGGTTCCTTCGTGCCCGAAAGCGTGATTGCCCGCGTCACCGAGTATATGCGCGAAACCCAGGTCCAGCCCGGCGCCGGTTACGAGGCCTCGGCCAAGGCCGCCGAGCGCATGGCCGCCGGCCAGCGCCTGATGGCCGAGATGGTGGGCGCCCGTGTGGAAGAGGTCATCATCGGCCCGTCGACGACCATGAACGTCTATGTCCTGGCCAATGCCCTTGCCGGGGTGCTCAAACCCGGCGACGAGATCATCGTCACCAATCTGGACCACGAAGCCAACATCGGCGCCTGGCGGCGGCTCGCGGACAGGGGATTGATAGTTCGCGAATGGTCGCTGAACCCGGAAACGGAGGCGTTGGAGATCGATACCCTGAAGGGGCTGTTAAGCGATAAAACCCGGCTGGTGTGTTGCAGCCACTGTTCCAACGTATTGGGCGCCATCAACGATATCGCCGCCATTACCCGGACGGTCCACGACGCTGGCGCCATGGTCTGCATCGACGGCGTCGCCTATGCGCCCCACCGGGCGCTGGACGTGAAGGCGCTCGACGTCGATTTCTACCTTCTCAGCCTCTACAAGCTCTATGGGCCGCACGTGTCGCTGTTGTTCGCCAAGAAGGAGCACCTCGAGGGCCTGCCCGGCCAGAACCATTTCTTCCTCGACGGCCAAATGCCGCTGAAAATGAATCCCGGCGGCCCCAACCACGAATTGACCGCCGCGCTCACCGGGGT
Source organism: Pseudomonadota bacterium (assembly GCA_022563215.1). Taxonomy (GTDB): domain Bacteria; phylum Pseudomonadota; class Alphaproteobacteria; order Rhodospirillales; family Casp-alpha2; genus Casp-alpha2. The sequence goes on along the minus strand of JADFNT010000054.1, from coordinate 5,529 downwards.
CGCCGATTATTTCGAGGCCCTGGCGGCCCATCACCTGGATGAAATACCGAACACGTTTCAAGGCCGCATCCAGGCGGTCTTCGGGCTCATTACCGACCACGAACAGGCCCTGGCCATGCGGTTCGCCGATTTCCTGGCTTCGAAACCGAACGTGCGGTGGCTGGGGCCGAAAACCGGCGCCGCGGCCGAGCGCACGCCGACGTTTTCCTTTACCGTCAAGGGCCGCCCGGCGGCCGAAATCCCAACCCTGCTGGAACCCGCCCATGTGGCCATCGGCCAGGGGCATTTCTACGCCCCGAGGCTGCTCGACGCCCTGGGCATCCCTTCATCGGAGGGCGTCGTCCGCGCCTCGATGGTGCATTACAATACGATGGAAGAGGTCGAGCGGCTGATCGAAGGGCTGGACAGGGTGATTTGAGGTCTATTCCGTGGCCGCCTTGTTGCCCCGCCAAAAGTCGAAAAGCTCCCGCCGTTCGGCCATGAAAGAAGCGGCGATGCCGGCCAGCACCGACCAGAAAGCCGAGGTAATGCCAAACACGGAAAACGGCGTCGCGGCGACGGCCAGCGCCGCCAGGGCCCCGAATTTGAGCTTGCCCCCGAACGCCGTTTCAAAGGCGCTTTGAAGGGATGAAAGAATGGCCAGCCCGGCCAGGGTGATGACGAAGGTCCGGGGCAGGACCGCCAGCAGCGAGGTCAAGGTTCCGGCACCGAGGGCAATCGAAACGGTCAAGGACGAGGCGATGATGTTGGCCCAGTACCGTTTCTCCTTGGGGCCCGCGTCCGGCCCGGCAAGGATCGCCGCGCCGGTGCGGGCGACGGTCGCCGGATGGCCGCCGAGGACCGTGTTGACTATGGAATTAAGCCCGGCAACGACCGTTATTGCCGTTATCGGCACCTTGTAGTCCTGCGAAAGAAGGAAGCCGAGCCCCTGGACGTTGCCCAGCCCCATCGCCAGGACGATCATCGGCAGGGTGACGGCGATAAAGGCGGGGAAGGAAAAATCCATTCCCGGCAGGGTCAGATCGGGCAAGGACCAGGAAACCACTTCCGTCGTCGTGTCGCCGAAGGCAAAAACCGCGATGCCGCCGATCACCACCGCCAATCCCATCGGCGGCACCCGCGGGTCGGCGATAAAGCGGCCGATCAAATAGCTGGCCAGGGTGACGCCGGCCACCAGGACGTCTTCGACGGAGGCAGCAACCATGCGCGTCACATAGACCAGGATGCTGCCGCCGAACATGCCCATGACGATAGGCAGCGGCAGCCACGCCATGATTCTCTCGCCGATACCGAAGACGCCCAAAATGACGATCGCCACGCCCGCCATCAAGTTGGCGCCGACGATTTCGGGAAAAGTGAACTGCCCCGATAACGTACCTAAGTAAATCAGCCCTGGAATGGTCCAGGTAATGGGAATCGGCAGCCGGTAATAAAGCGAAAGCGCGATCGAGGTTATCGCGCCCGAAAACCAGATAACGAATATCCAGCTTGAGGCTTCGCGGCTGCTAAGGCCCAGTTGACCGGCGACTTCAAGGTGGAGCGGCAAGGCCCCGAAGGCATACCAGACAAAGGCCGTGAGCCCGGCCCAAAACGCCGCCATGTTGAAATCACGGAGATATGACATAGTCCCCCCGAGGCAGATTACTTGGCCCGGGTGGCCGTGACCATAAGGAAATTCCTCAGCCTCCGGCCACCATTTTCGCCACCTCGGCGGCTTCCTTGACCTTTTTCTTGAGCTTCTTCTCTTCTTTTTCCAGGTCGTTCTCCAGGCGCTTGATGCGGCGGTTCAGGCTCTCGACCCGGGCCAGGGATTTGCGCCGCTTGTTGGCTAGGCGGTTGAGTCGCCATTTGCGGAACCGCCATTCCCCGGCCACCCCCATCAGGATCAGCCCGGCCAGCCCGACGACGATGGCGCCGGGCAGATAGGCGACCTTGTGCAGGCTTACGGCGGTGCCCCAGAATCCGATCGTCACCAGGGAGGCGGCGAAGGTAAACAACAGCCTTTTGGTGACCACATCGTCCTTTTGCTGGCCCAGCTCGGCTTCGGCGATGGCAATGGCGATTTCCGTCTTCGCCATCGCCTGCCAGATCTTGAACGACATGCCCTCGTCGAAGGTGCGGCCCTCGCGGATGAACTGCTCCAGGCGCAGGATGACGTATTCGGCGCGCTCTTCCGCGCTCGGATTGTCGGTCAGTTCAGGGAGTTCGAATTCTTCGCTCATGGGCTAATATCTTCCGCCCGGCCATGATACCAAGGAACGGCGGCTTGCCCTAGCGGCCGGGCTGTAAGAGCCTTTCGGCGTTCTTGTGGGCGATTTTTTCGGCCACTTCGCGGGGCAACTCCGCCAGCCAACGCCGGTGTTCGCCGATCAGGCCCCGATATTCATGCCAACGGTCGACGGACCAGGTGTCGGTGCCGATCATGAACCTATCGGCGTGGCCAACAAGGACCTTTCGCCAACCGGGATCGATCTCGCCGCCGGGCATGATGTCCTGGGCCCGGTACGACAGTTCGGCCCACAGGTTCGGGTATCGGTCCATCATCTCCCCGACCACGAAGGCGGGTTCGGAAAAGCCGGCGTGGGCCCAGAGGATTTTCAAATCGGGCTTTTTGGCGAACAGCGCCCGGACGACCCAGGCCTCCGTGTGCGGCTGCAGGATAAGGCCATGTTGTTCCATCATGGCAAAAAAACGGGCCATTGGGGGGGTCTGTAGGTTTTCCGGCCCATAGAGATGGACCTCGCCGAAAACACGATGCCGGCCGGAGCCTAAGCGTTTTTCGCTATAGGGGACCAGTTCGGCTTTTTCGTACCAGCGGCCCAGGTCGTTGGTTTTCCGGTAGGGGCGGAACCCGCCAACCATCCGGTCCGGGGCCGCCTCGATCAGCCTTTGCGTTCCCTCGTCGGGGGTGGATGAAACCAAGGCCCCGCCGACGCCCAATTTTTTCATCATTTTCAGGATGTCGTCGGGGGGAAAAACATCCCAGGCGCTTTCGGAATAATGCATGTGGGCGTCGAAGATCGGCAGCCTGTCCTCGGCGGCCGTGGCCGGCGCCGGGGCGGATGCCAGGAACAACAAAACCCAAACAGAGGCGAAAGGTTTCATCGCCGTCAAGAATGCTATCCGGGCTTGTCGCCGGAAATGATGTGGATGTCGCGCTGCGGAAACGGGATCGAGTATCCCGCCGCTTCGAGTTCGACCTTGATCGCCTTTTTGAGGTCCCGAACCGCGTCCCAGAAATCCCCGGCCCCGGCCCAGGCCCTGAGATTGATGATCACGGCGTTGTCGCCCAGTTCCTCGATCATGACCAGGGGTTCCGGGTCGTCCAATATGCGCTCGTCGCCGGTCGACAGCCCCATCAACAGGTCCATGGCGCCATCGACGTCGTCGCCGTAACCGATGCCGACGGTGATATCGAACCGCCGCGTCGGGTTGCGGGAAAAGTTGGTGATCGGGCTTTCTCAGACAATCTTGTTGGGAACGATCAGGCAAAGACCTTGGCTGGTCTTGATTTCGGTACTGAACAGGCTGATTTCAACCACCGTGCCGGCGATGCCGCCGGTATCGATGTAATCGCCGATGTTGAACGGCCTGAGGAACAGCAGCATCACCCCGGAAGAGACATTGGCCAGCGTGCCCTGCAGCGCAAAACCGATGGCCAGGCCGGCGGCGCCGAGGACGGCGATGAGCGATGTCGTCTGCACCCCGAACTGGCTGAGAACCGCGACCAGGACGAAGACCATGACCACGTACCAGACCAGCTTGGCCAGGAACGGTTTCAGGGTTTCGTCCAGCCGGGGCACGCGTTCCAGCGCATGGCGGACGCTACGGCGAGCCCAGCCGGCGATGGTCCAGCCGAGGATCAGCAGAACGATGGCGCCGACGATGTCCACCCCGTATTCGACGGTGATGGCGATGACCTCTTCCACGATTTCCTGAGTCTGCTTTTCCATGGTTCCTGTTTCCCCGGATTATCCTAACTCGCCGCCGTTAGCCTTCCTAGGGCCTCATCTATTTTGGCGCGCTGGTTGATGGCGTCCTTGAGCTTCCCGCGCTCGGTTTCGACAACCGCTTCGGGCGCGTTGGCGATGAATTTCTCGTTCGCCAGCCTGCCCTCGAAGCGTTCCACCTCGGCGTCCATCTTGGCGATCTCTTTTTCCAACCGCGCCTTTTCGCTGTCCAGGTCGATGACGTCGGCGATCGGCAGAATGATCGTCGCCTCGTCGAGGATGACCTGGATCGCCCCCTTCGGCACCTCGCCATCCAACTCGTCCAGCGACGACAGCCGGGCCAAGCGTCGAATCAGGTCTTGGTGACGGCCCAGGCGGGCCTGGGCCTTGTCGCCGGCGTCCTTCAATATAAGCGGGATTTTTGCCTTCGGCGGCACGTTCATTTCGGCGCGAACGGCGCGGACCTGTGAAATCAGCCGCACCACCCAGTCCATTTCGGCGTTGGCGTCCGCATCGACCAAGTCCTCGCCGAGTTTTGGCCATGCCGAAGTGATCAGCGGCCCGTCGCGGCCGCCGTCAGCCAGTTTTTCCCACAACTCCTCGGTGACGAAGGGCATGATCGGATGCAACAGATGAAGAAGTTGATCCAACGTCCACGCCGCCGTCGCCCGGGTTTCGGCTTTCGCCGCCTCGTCGCCGCCTTCGAGGATCGGCTTCGTGAATTCCAGATACCAGTCGCAAAACGTGCCCCAGGTGAAATGATAAAGGGCCGCCGCCGCGTCGTTGAACCGATAAGCCTCCAGCGCCCTGGTCATCGCCGCCTCGGCGTCCCGGACCTTGCCGATGATCCAGCGGTTTACGGTCAGCTTAGCCTCTACGGGATTGAAATTGGCCACCGGCCGGCATTCGTTCATCTCGCAGAACCGCGCCGCGTTCCAGAGCTTGGTGACGAAATTGCGGTAGCCTTCGACCCGGCTTTCCGAAAGCTTGACGTCGCGGCCCTGGGCGGCAAGGGCGGTGAGCGTGAAGCGCAGCGCATCGGCGCCGAATTTATCGATCAGTTCCAGCGGGTCGATGATGTTGCCCTTGGATTTCGACATCTTCTGGCCCTTTTCGTCGCGCACCAGGGCATGGATGTAGACCGTATGGAACGGCACCTCGTCCATGAAATGCAGGCCCATCATCATCATCCGGGCGACCCAGAAAAAGATGATGTCGAAACCGGTAATCAGCACGTCGGTCGGGTAATAGCGCTTGAGCTCGGGCGTTTTTCCGGGCCAGCCGAGGGTGGAGAACGGCCATAGCGCCGACGAGAACCAGGTGTCGAGAACGTCTTCGTCGCGGGTCAGTTCGACCGGCTTGCCATAGACCTTCTCGGCCTCGGCATGAGCTTCTTCCTCCGTCTCCTCGACGAAAATCTCGCCGTCGGGGCCGAACCAGGCCGGGATTTGATGGCCCCACCAGATCTGGCGCGAGATGCACCACGGCTGAATGTTGCGCATCCATTCGTAATAGGTGTTTTCCCACTGTTTGGGCACGAAGGTGGTGCGGCCCTGCTCGACCGCCGTGATCGCCGGCC
>JADFNT010000053.1 GCA_022563215.1 Pseudomonadota bacterium | reverse complement strand
ACCGTCATTGACCGGTTCTGCGTTGCCGACAAGATTCCATGAATCGCCTGCCATATGCTACTGCATTGATTTCCGTAACCGTAGCGGACGCATTATGGTTGATCACGACGTGGCTGGAGGGTGACACCCCGTGGCTGCTAGCCACTCCGGAACCGGGGCCGGGAATTGCGCATACCCAGGTTCGACCGGATTCGCCGGTGCAGGTCGGCCCGGACGTCACCGATTGCGAGCAGGCGGAGGACACGCTGCGTGTGCAGGTAGATGCTGCACAGCATTGCTCGAAAGATGATGACTGCACACTGTTCGATTACGGTTATCCGATCCAGTGCCTGACGTCGGTGGCCAAAACTGATATCACTGTGCTGCGGCTGGAGTACAGGAATTACCAGCAGAGTTGCGCATTTCGCGTTTATTACGACTGCCCGACCGGAGGTATGGAGCGGCAGGCTGTGTGCCGCAATAATCTCTGCACTGTCGCATTAATGTCGAACGAATTCCTCGAAGAGAAAACGCTCGACTATCTCGGGCTAACCCCGCGCTAGCTGCGTTGTTGTCTTGTCGCAATCAAGCATGTGGATGGCAAGCAGATCGGGTACAGGCAGTACCGAACTCATTAAACTGTTTCAGAATGAAGAACCGCTGACGTTCACCGCATTTTTCCGGTTGCTGCAAGACGATCAGGATTTCGCAGGCTGGTACACGGATTTGCTGAAGAGTTCACCCTTCACGTCATATTTCTGGGAGCATCCGCCACTGACGACCTCCAGTTTCGCTTGTGGGGCGGAGTTTGTGATGATCGATGCGCCGATACTCGAGCGCATGCGCCCGAACACAGAAGCATTTCGCTCGCACTTCGCCGGTGAAGATGTTGCGACCTTTCGAAACCTTGGTGGCGATGCAATGCTGATTGCCCCGTCGCCCGGCGCCGCGTCCCCGGGCTATGCGCACCTGGCCACTTTCCTGCGTGAGGCATCCGACAACCAGGTGCATGCACTATGGCAAAGTGTCGGTCAAACCATCTCCAAGTTGTTGACTGACAAGCCGATCTGGCTCAGCACATCAGGACTCGGGGTAGCCTGGTTACATATCAGGCTGGATTCATCGCCGAAGTACTATCAACATCAGCCGTATAAATTTCGACCGGCGGCCAGTAATCCGGCAGAGCCTTCATGACCGGTACCGGATTTTGCGACCATGAAGAGTAGCGGCATGTGGATCCTGCCTATAGTTATCCTGATATACATCGGCTGTTGCGGCTATTTGTATGTCGCGCAAAGATCGTTCATCTATTTTCCAACGCCGGAATCGCGAAACGTAATGGCCGAAGACTTGCGGCTGGATGTCGACGGCGCGACACTGCAGATATGGCGGCTGGCTGCAGAGAAAGAGGATGCCGTCATTTATTTCGGCGGTAATGCCGAGGACGTCGCCCAGAACATTGGACAGTTTTCCAGGATATTTCCGGACAAGGCGATCTACCTGGTGAATTATCGCGGCTACGGCGCCAGTACCGGCGCACCGTCCGAGGAAGCCATTGTCAGCGATGCTCAGGCTATTTTCGATCACATCAGTCCGGCGCATTCCAGCATATCCATCGTGGGACGCAGTCTCGGTAGTGGTGTGGCAATGTTCCTGGCGGCCACGAGGAATGCAGAACGACTGGTGCTGGTAACACCGTACGACAGTATCGCTAAACTGGCGCAGTCGTCGTTTCCGATTTTTCCAGTGTCGGTAATGCTGAAAGACAGGTATGACTCACTGAGCCATGCCAGCAGCATTTCCATTCCGACGTTGATCCTGATTGCTGAACGAGACGAGTTTATTCCGATGAAAAGTTCCCGGAATCTCGCAGCGGTTTTGGATCCTTCGATGACAACTGTGAACATTATTGGAAATGCTACGCACAATACGATTCAGAATTTCGATCAATACACGACCGCATTGGGCGAATTCCTGCAGTGAGCATGCAAGTTTGGCCGGAAAATAATTGCGCTGGTAGACTCGGACAATGAACTTTCGGTCAAATTGCTGGAGAGACTCGGTTTCGCGTATGAGCCAGAGGTGCGGTTGCCCGAAGATGATCATGATATCAATCTATTCTCGATCGAGACATGAATAGCGATCGTTGAACGATGCTTTACCGACTAGCGGCAGATCTTGCACTGGTGACGCACTTTGCGTTTATTGTACTGGTCGTTGCCGGGGCTCTAGCGGTATTCCGCTACGCGTGGTTCGCATGGATTCATATTCCGGCTGCGTCCTGGGGCGCCTTCGTCGAGCTGACAGGCAGGATTTGCCCCTTAACGACACTGGAGAACTTTTTCAGGACTCGTGCTGGTGAGAAGGGATACTCCATCAGCTTTGTTGAACAATACATTTTCCCGGTGATATACCCGGACGGGCTGACCAGAGATATACAATTATTGCTGGCCGGGCTGGTGGTTGCCGAAACCAAGCGTCTGGACAAGCCCGGCCACCGGGTGGCGGCCGGCATTCCGCTGACCGTCAAGGGCTCTGATCACCCGTGGGCCTCGCGGGGCGGGGTCAAGCTCGCCCACGGGCTCGATCATTTCGGCATCGAGCCCAAGGACAGGACATGCCTGGATATCGGCGCCTCGACCGGAGGCTTCACCGATGTCCTGCTGAGCGGCGGCGCGGCAAGGGTCTACGCCGTCGACGTCGGCCACGGGCAACTGGACTGGAAGCTCAGCCAAGACGATCGGGTGGTGGTGCTGGACAAGACCAATGCGCGTCACTTAAGCCCAGAACAGATTCCCGAACCGATAGAATTGATCGTCTGCGACGCCAGCTTCATCGGCCTTCAGGTGGTGTTGCCGGCGGCGATGGCGCTGGCCGCTCCGGGAGCCTCGCTGGTGGCGTTGATAAAGCCGCAGTTCGAGGTCGGCAAGGGCAAGGTCGGCAAGGGCGGCATCGTCCGCGACACCGCCCAGCATGACGAGGTCTGCAAACGCATCGAAAGCTGGCTGGGGCGCCAAGACGGCTGGCGGGTGCTCGGGTTGACCGCAAGCCCGGTCACCGGCGCCGACGGCAACAAGGAATTTCTGATCGCGGCGAAGCGGGAAGGAGGCTAGCCCGAAGCCGGACCCGTTTCCAACGGCAACCCCGCCTCGGCCCAAGCCGCCAGGCCGCCGACCATGTTAAAGGCCTCGGCCAGAATGCCCTCGGCAACCACGTATCCGCCGATCTGTTCGGAGCGCTGGCCGTGGGCGCAGACGAAGACGATCTTCTTGCCCGTATCGGTAGGGATGAGCGCCGGATCGAAGGACGACATGGGTACGTGAACGGCGCCGTCGAGGCGCGCCTGGGCCAGTTCCTCGGCCTCGCGGACGTCGATCAGCAGGGCGTCTCCGTCGCCGAGCCACTGGTTCACGGTCTCGGGTGGGACTTCGATCAATCCCGACATGTCAATTCCTCCTCGTCATTTTGATATTCGCTGGTAGATATAGGAACGGGTTTTTAAATTTCACTTACTTTATTCGAAAGGGCGATCGATGCCGACCGGGCGGCCCACCGATCAATGGGGAAACGGCGTCACCGCCGCCGGCGCCGACGCCGTCCGGGCGCTGGACAAGACCCTGATGTGCTACCTGGCCCTCGGCCGGGAAACCGGACCGCTGTTGAAACACGCCCTGGCCGCCGACCCGGACATGGTCATGGCCCATTGCCTGAAGGGCTATTTCTTCCTGCTGATGGCCTCCGGGCCGCTCCGCGACCGGGTTCCGAAGGTGCTGGCGGCGGCGGAAGCGGGCCTGGAAGCGGGGACGGCCCGCGAAAAGACCCATGTTCGGGCGCTCAAACACTGGCTCGACGGCGACACGTCCGGGGCGGCCGGGGCGTGGGAGGAGATTTTGGCCGATCACCCCCGGGACGTGCTGGCGCTCAGGCTCGCCCATCACGCTTATTTCTATATGGGCGCCGCCGGCGGCATGCTGTCGTCGGTCGAACGGGTCTTCGATGCCTGGGGCGAAGACTTGGCCGGCTACGGCTTCGTCCTCGGCATGCGGGCCTTCGCCTTGGAGGAATCGGGCGATTACTCGGCGGCCGAGGAAGCCGGCCGCCGGGCCGTCGACATCAACGCCGATGACCCGTGGGCCGTCCATGCCGTCGCCCATGTGATGGAAATGCAGGGCCGGCACGGCGAAGGGATCGAATGGATCACCGGGCTGCAACCCCATTGGGCCCAAGCCAACAACTTCCGCTATCACCTGTGGTGGCACCGGGCGCTGATGCACCTGGGCCGGGGCGAAGCGGACGAGGCGCTGAGGCTCTATGACCAATCCATGTGGGATCCGGACTCGGACGAATACCTGGACCTGTGCAACGACGTGTCGTTGCTGCTCCGCCTCGAACTGCTCGGCGTCGATGTCGGCGACAGGTGGGAGGCGTTGGCGGAAAAGGCCTCATCCCGCGCCGATGACCGCATCCTGGCGTTTATCGATTGCCATGTCGTCGCCGCCCTGGCGGCCGCCGGGCAGGTTGATAAAGCCCAAAGGATGGTCGGGGAAATGGCCTCGGCGGGCGGCGTCTTCGCCGCTGTCGGGGCAACCGTTTCGAAGGCCCTGATCGCCCACCGGACGGGGGATTACCCGGCCGCGGCGCGGCTGCTCGGCGACGTCCGCGACACCATCGCCGCCATCGGCGGCAGCCACGCGCAACGGAACCTGTTTGAACTGCTTCTCAAGGATGCCGACGACCGGCGGGCGTAACCGCCCCTCAACCCATTCCCTATCCGCACCCTATCCGCATTGAGCCTTGTGCAGCAAAAGGTGATCGGCGAGCACGCAGGCCATCATCGCCTCGCCGATGGGCACGGCGCGGATGCCGACGCAGGGATCGTGGCGGCCCTTGGTCGAGACTTCGGCGTCGTTGCCGGCGGTATCGACGGTCTTCCTCGGCGTCAGGATGGAGCTGGTGGGCTTGACGGCGAAGCACACCACGATGTCCTGGCCGGTGGAGATGCCGCCCAAAACGCCGCCGGCGTTGTTGGACAGGAACGTCACCTGGTCGCCGTCCATGCGCATCTCGTCGGCGTTTTCCTCCCCCGACAGCCTTGCCGCCTCGAACCCGGCGCCGATCTCGACCCCCTTGACGGCGTTGATCCCCATCATCGCTCCGGCGAGGTCGGCGTCGAGCTTGGCGTAGACCGGCGCGCCGAGGCCGACGGGAACGCCCGAGGCCACGACCTCGATGACGGCGCCCAAGGACGACCCGGCCTTGCGGGTGTCGTCCAAAAGCTTCTCGAAGGTCTTGACGGAATCCGGATCGGGCGAAAAGAAGGGGTTGTTGTCGACCTCGGCCCAGTCCCAGTTGTCGCGGTTGACGGCGGTGTCGCCGATTTTGACCAGGGCGCCGCGGATGGTGACGCCGGGGCCGAGGATCTTGCGGGCGATGGCGCCGGCGGCGACCCGCATGGCGGTTTCGCGGGCCGACGAGCGCCCGCCGCCGCGGTGATCGCGAATGCCGTATTTCTTGAAGTACGTGTAATCCGCGTGACCGGGGCGGAAGGTGTTCTTGATGTCGTCGTAATCCTTCGACCGGGCGTCTTCGTTTTCGACCATAAGGGCGATCGGCGCGCCGGTGGTGACGCCCTCGAAAACGCCGGAGATGATCTTCACCGTGTCCGATTCCTTGCGCTGGGTGGTGTATTTGCTTTGCCCGGGCCGGCGCTTGTCCATGAAAACCTGGATTTCGGCCTCGGTCAGCGGAATCCCCGGCGGCGTGCCGTCGACGACGCAGCCGATGGCGGGGCCGTGGCTTTCGCCGAAGGTGGTGAACCGGAAAAGGTGCCCGAAGGTATTGAAGCTCATGACGAGGCGTACCTTAGCCGACGCGGCAGAGGAGCGCCAGAAGGGGGCTAGACGACGGAAATGTCGGGCGCGTCGACGGCCTTCATGCCGACGATGTTGTAGCCGCAATCGACATGGTGGGTTTCGCCGGTGACGCCGCTGGAAAGGTCGGACAAAAGGTACATCCCGGCGCCGCCGATGTCGTCGTGGGTGACGTTGCGGCGCAGCGGCGAATTGTACTCGTTCCACTTAAGGATATAGCGGAAATCCCCGATGCCCGACGCCGCCAGGGTCTTCATCGGCCCCGCCGAAATGGCGTTGACGCGGATGTTTTCCTTACCCAGGTCCTCGGCCAGGTAGCGCACGCTGGCTTCCAGCGCCGCCTTGGCGACGCCCATGACGTTGTAATGGGGCATCACCCGCTCGGCGCCGAAATAGGTCAGCGTCAACAGGCTGCCGCCGCCGGTCATCAGCGGCCGGGCCCGTTGGCACAGCGCCGTGAACGAATAACACGAGATGTTCATGGTCGAAGCGAAATTGTCGGGCGTGGTGTCGATGTATTGGCCCTTCAACTCGTCCTTGTCGGAAAAGGCGATGGCATGGACCAGGAAATCGAGCTGGCCCCAGCGCTCCTTGACGGCGGCGAACACCGCGTCCATGGAAGACGGTTCGGTGACGTCGCAGGGAACAACGAAGTCCGAGCCCAGCGAATCGGCCAACGGATCGACGCGTTTTTTCAGCGCATCGCCCTGGAAGGAAAAAGCCAGTTCGGCGCCCTGATTGTGGACGGCCTTGGCGATGCCCCAGGCGATCGACCGTTCATTGGCGACCCCCATGACCAGGCCTTTTTTCCCAGCCATCAAGGTGCCGGGTTCGATTTTCGAATCCTCGTCCTTGGATTTTTGCTCAGGCATCAATTGCAGGGGGTCATTCATAGGTCCCTCGTCGTTGTTTTTTAATTCCGCCACCCCCCCGGATGTGGTTGGCAATCTACACAAAAGCCGCCAAAAGGCCAAAGGCCTGCCGATCACGTTTAGTTGCAAATTGTAACGGCCCCGGTGCTGGATTGGGCATCGTCACCCGCCGACTGGTACCTTAGGTTACTTGCCGCGGCTTTATTTGACTGCGGTCTTCGGGCGCGCCTTAGTGCCGCGATCCGGGGACCATTCCTCCAGGAACCGGATCAGGTCCCTGTCCGGCTTGTTCGGCAAAACCACCCGCAGATGCACGAACTGATCCCCCCGGGGCCCGGTTCCCTTGTCGCCGGATTTCAGTCCCTTGCCCTTGAGCCGGAGTTGAGTGCCGGTGTTGGAGCCCTTGGGCACGGTGACGTTGACCATGCCGTCGATGGTCGGCGCTTCGATCCTGCCGCCGAGGACGGCTTCGGAAAGGGTGACCGGCACATCGACGTGGATATCGTTCTTTTGGCGCCGGAACACCGGGTCGGGGTCGACCAGGACCTCGACATAGGCGTCGCCGTCGGCGCCGCCGCCGAACCCGGCCATGCCCTGTCCCTTGAGGCGCAGGATCCGGCCGTCTTCGGTGCCCGGCGGTATGGTGACCTTGAGCCGTTTGCCGTTGGTCATGCCGATGTGACGGACGGCCCCCTTGGCGGCTTCCATGAAATCGATGCGAAGATCGTATTCGATGTCGGGGCCCTTGATCTTGAGGCCCGCGATTTTGGAACGTTTTTTCCCCGCCGGGCCGCGGCCGGACGGTTTTTTCGCTTTTGCTTTCCTTGATTCCCCTGGCCTTGTTGACCCTCTTGGCGTTTTCCCTGTCGTTCCCCGGGGGCGTGCGGGTTTTGATTTCGATGGCGACGGCGTCCGCCGGGTGCCGTCGCCGCTGATTTCGCCACGGTCATAGCGCCGTCGGCGGCCGGGGTCGGACAACAGGTCATAGGCCGTGGACAATTCCTTGAATTCGTCCTCGGCCCAGGGGTTGCCGGGGTCGCTGTCGGGGTGGCGCTCGCGGGCCAGCCGGCGGTAGGCCTTTTTCAGCTCTCCGGCGCTGGCGCCGGGCGATAGGTCAAGGATTTCATAGGGATTCTTCATCGCCCGGGACTATGGCACAGGGCCCAGGTCGCACCAAGGCAGGCCGGCTTGGCGGTCCGGGCTCGGAAGGACCTACTGGATGATCTGCCAGGTGCCGTCGGAGCGCCGGCAGGCGCGGCCGGTGCCGGTTTCCTGTTTGCCGTCGACGTAGATGGTGGTCTCGAATTCGCGGCAATTCCTGCCTTCCGCCGTGCGGTAGGTTCGGGTCGGCGTAATGGTGCCGGAATGTCCGGAATCCGGGTTCCGCCAGGCTTTGCTTTGGCCGGTCTGGCTGTATTCCAGGCCGTCCTGGGCGTTGCGCTGAGCATAAAGCCGGTCGGCCTTGTCCAGGGACTTGCCGACTTCGCTGCCGGCCCAGGCCCCGGCCAGGGCGCCAATGGCGACGGCCGCCAACTGTCCCTTGCCGCTGCCGACCTGCGAACCGACAAGGGCTCCGAGACCGGCGCCGAGCAAGGTGCCGCCGGCTTGCTTGGGGTTGTCCTGCATGGACTGGCAGGCGACCAGCGGCATGACGAGGACGAGGACGGCGGTGGTTTTATAGACGCTTTTCATTACAGGCATTTTTCTGACCTCTGATAAGCTGATGCTTGACAAAACGGGTGGGCGAAACTTCCCTAGGCATTCACCCCGGCCCACTATTATGGCAAAAATTTGAGACTTTTTCGACTCACAAGCGCGCGAGCTTCCAAGCCGTCCCCGATACAAGGTAGCCACGTTTCGTTAATAACCCATTGATGCAACGTTTGACTGTGATGACTGTCACCGAACCCAAAGACCCGATCGCCGAATTCAAGGGCTGGCTGGCCGAGGCCGAGGCGCAAGAGC
>JADFNT010000381.1 GCA_022563215.1 Pseudomonadota bacterium | reverse complement strand
CCGAGGCGAAAATGAAGGACGTCTTCGCCCGGCTCGACTGCCCGTCCATGCCCGGGGTCTGCCGCCGGTTCATCGACTGGGTGGCGCGCTATACCCTCAGCGCCCCCGGCGCGGTGTTGAAAATGGCGATGAGCGTGCCTGAGGCACTGAACCCGCCGAAACCGGTGACCGCCTATGCGCTCAACCCCAAGGCCGAGGGGTTCCGAATGACCAAGGCCCGGGAACGGGTGTTGAAGGTCCTGGCCGAAGGCCCGCCCCGGCCGGTGACGGAACTGGCGCTCGAGGCCGGCACCGGGCCCGGGGTCGTCCGCGGGCTGGCCGACGCCGGGGCAATCATCCCGGTCCAACTGCCGGCCCGCGCCGCCGGCCCCGAGGCCGGTCCCGACTGGCAAAAGCCGGGTCCCGACCTGTCGCCGGACCAGGCCCGGGCGGCGGAGAAACTGCAAGAAGCGACGCAAAAAGGCGGCTTCGGGGTGATCCTGCTGGAAGGCGTCCCCGGGTCGGGCAAGACGGAAGTCTATTTCCAGGCCGTCGCCGAGGCCCTGAAGCATGGCCGCCAGGTGCTGGTGCTGTTGCCGGAAATCGCGCTCAGCGCCCAATGGCTGATGCGGTTCAAGGAACGGTTCGGGGCACCGCCTGGGGTTTGGCATTCGGACCTGACGGCGGCGCAGCGGCGCGTCACCTGGCGGGCCGTCGCCGAGGGGCGGACGCGGGTCGTGGTCGGGGCGCGATCGGCGTTGTTTTTGCCGTTCCCCGATTTGGCGCTCATCGTTGCCGACGAGGAACACGATCCGTCCTTCAAACAGGAAGACGGCGTCATTTACAACGCCCGCGACATGGCCGTCGTCCGTGCCCAGTTGGGCGGCTTTCCCATCGTCCTGGCGTCGGCGACGCCGTCGTTGGAAACCGTTCTCAATGCCCGGGACGGCCGTTATCAAAGCCTGCTCCTTCCCGACCGCCACGCCGGGGCGTCGTTGCCCGAAATCGACGTCATCGACATGAGAAAAGAGGAAACGCCATCGCAGTGCTGGCTGTCGCCGCGGCTCCGCGAAAGCCTGGCCGAAACCTTCGCCGACGGCGAACAGGCGATGCTGTTTTTGAACCGCCGTGGCTATGCGCCGTTGACGCTGTGCCGGACCTGTGGGCACCGGATGCAATGCCCGCGCTGCATCGCCTGGTTGGTCGAACATCGGCTCGGCGGGCGGCTTTTGTGCCACCATTGCGGCTATACCGCCGCACCGCCGGCCCAATGTCCGGAATGCGAAACGGAAGAAAGCTTCGCCGCCTGCGGCCCCGGGGTCGAGCGGCTGGCGGAAGAGGTCGAAACCGTTTTCCCCACCATCCGCTACCGGATCGCCGCCAGCGACACCGTGACCAGCCCCCGGGCGGCGGCCGACTTGGTGCGCCGGATCGAGGACCATGACATCGATTTGATCATCGGCACCCAGATCATCGCCAAGGGGTACCATTTCCCGCTGTTGACCCTGGTCGGCGCGGTCGATGCGGATTTGGGCCTCAGCGGCGGCGACTTGCGGGCGGCGGAACGGACCTATCAGCTTCTTTATCAACTGGCCGGACGGGCCGGCCGCGCCGAGAGGCCCGGAAGGGTGCTGTTGCAGACCTACATGCCGGAACACCCGGTGATGCAGGCGCTGATCGCCGGCGACCGGGAGGCGTTCCTCGATGCCGAAGCCGAAAGCCGCCGCGAGGCCGGCATGCCGCCTTTCGGCCGTCTGGCGGCGTTGATCGTTTCCGGCCTCGACGAAGCCGCCGTCGACCGCACCGCCCGCGACCTCGGGCAGGCCGGACCCACGGGCGACGGCGTCACCGTGCTCGGCCCGGCGCCGGCGCCGTTTGCGCTGCTTCGTGGCCGCCACCGGCGGCGGCTGTTGTTGAAGACGGCCAAGGAAACCAATATTCAGGCCGTGCTCAGGGATTGGCTGAGCCGGGTCAAGGTGGCTAGGAAAGTCCGCGTCCAGACGGACGTCGATCCCTACAGCTTCCTGTAAAAAAAGCGGCCTCGGGCACGATCCCGGGCAACCATGAAACGAAAGGTCGCTACTTCGGAGAACGCCCGGACCGGTCCCTGAAATCCGCCCGTTTCATAGGCTTTCTTATGCCCGGAGTCGGCTTGCATGGCTAAAAGGGGTATGCTACGAAATCGTCGATTATAAGGGGGAAACCCCGGCT
>JADFNT010000380.1 GCA_022563215.1 Pseudomonadota bacterium | reverse complement strand
TGGGGCCGGGGGGGCTGACCCGCGAACGCGCCGGATTCGAGGTCCGCGACGTGCATCCGACCCATTACGGGCGCATCTGCCCGATCGAGACCCCGGAAGGGCCCAACATCGGCCTCATCAACAGCCTTGCCACCTATGCCCGGGTCAACAAGTACGGCTTCATCGAAACTCCGTACCGCCGGGTGATCAACAGCACGGTCGGCAAGGAGGTGGTGTACCTCTCGGCCATGGAGGAAGGCCGCTACACCATTGCCCAGGCCAACGCCGAAACCAACGAAAAAGGAAAATTCACCGAAGACCTGGTCAGTTGCCGCAAGGGCGGCGACTTTATCATGGCCCGTCCCGAAGACATCAATTTCATCGACGTGTCGCCGAAACAGTTGGTGTCGGTCGCCACGGCCTTGATTCCGTTCCTGGAAAACGACGATGCCAACCGGGCTTTGATGGGTTCCAACATGCAGCGCCAGGCGGTGCCCCTGATTCAGACCGAGGCGCCGTTAGTCGGCACCGGCATGGAGGCCGCCGTTGCCCGCGATTCAGGCGCCACCATCATCGCCAAGCGGTCCGGCATCGTCGATCAGGTCGACGCCACCCGTATCGTCGTCAGCGCCACCGAAGAAACATCCCATTCCGTAACCGGCGTCGATATTTTCAATCTTCTGAAATTTCAGCGTTCCAACCAGAACACCTATCTGCATCAACGGCCCCTGGTGAAAGTCGGGGACCGGGTCAAGGCCGGCGATACAATTGCCGACGGCCCGTCAACGGATCTGGGCGAATTGGCCCTTGGCCGCAATGTGCTGGTCGCCTTCATGCCTTGGCAGGGCTACAACTTCGAGGATTCCATCCTGATCTCGGAACGCATCGTTCGCGACGATGTTTTCACTTCTATCCACATCGAGGAATTCGAGGTCATGGCCCGAGATACCAAGCTGGGTCAGGAGGAAATCACCCGCGACATCCCCAACGTCGGCGAAGAGGCGCTGAAGAACCTGGACGAAGCCGGCATCGTTTACATCGGGGCCGAGGTCAAGCCAAGCGACATCCTGGTTGGCAAGGTGACGCCGAAGGGCGAAAGCCCCATGACGCCGGAGGAAAAACTGCTTCGCGCGATCTTCGGCGAAAAAGCCTCAGACGTCCGCGATTCCTCGCTGAAGCTGCCGCCTGGAGTTTCCGGTACGGTGGTCGAGGTGAGGGTATTCTCGCGCCGCGGCGTCGACAAGGACGAACGCGCGCTCGCCATCGAGCGGTCGGAAATAGAAAGACTGGCCAAGGACCGGGACGACGAACGGGCGATCCTCGAACGCAGTTTTCTGGCCCGCCTCAAGGCTTTGTTGTTGAACAAGAAAGCCGCCGGCGGCCCGAAGGATCTTAAATCCGGCACCAAGATCACCGATGAGGTGCTTGACAGTTTCACCGCCGGCCAATGTTCGCAAATCGTGATTGCCAACGACCGGGTGATGAAGGATGTCGAATCCCTTAAGGGACATTTCGAAGCCGATATCGCCAAACTTCAGGAACGGTTTGAAAACAAGGTCGATAAGTTGCAGCGCGGCGATGATTTGAGCCCCGGCGTCATGAAGATGGTCAAGGTCTTCGTCGCCGTTAAACGAAAGCTGCAACCCGGCGACAAGATGGCTGGCCGCCACGGCAACAAGGGCGTGATCTCCAAGATCGTGCCGATCGAGGATATCCCCTACCTGGAGGACGGCACGCCCATCGATATTGTGCTTAATCCGCTGGGCGTCCCATCAAGAATGAATGTCGGCCAGATCCTTGAAACCCACCTGGGGTGGGCATGTGCCGGCTTGGGCCTCCAGATCGGAGAGATTTTGGAGGCGAATGATTCATCCAATAGAGTCAAGAATCTCAAGGAAAAGCTCAAGGACATCTATGGCCCCCAGGCCTACCGGGACGACATTGCCGGTCTAAACGACGAAGAGATTCTCGAACTCGGCGAAAACCTCAAAGGTGGCGTTCCGATCGCTTCTCCCGTTTTCGACGGCGCCCATGAGTCCGATATCGTCAAAATGCTTGAGATGGCGGGCCTCGACAGTTCCGGCCAGGTGACCCTGGTCGACGGGCGCACCGGCGAGCCTTTCCACCGCCAAGTGACCGTCGGATATATCTATATGTTGAAGCTGCACCATCTGGTGGACGACAAAATCCATGCCCGGTCCATCGGCCCCTACAGCCTG